>JAQULY010000283.1 GCA_028718445.1 Kiritimatiellia bacterium | reverse complement strand
CGCGCCTTTGCCAGCGCCTGCTCGATAAGCGTCAGGCGCTCTTCCTCCGTGGCTGGCGGCGCGGCATTGTGCCACGTCTCGGCATAGGCCGTCGAAGCCTCCATCGCGAAGGGCAGGGGAGCAGATTGTCCGGCACGATAGAGCGCAGCGTAGTCCGCCAGCCGTGAGAGCGCCTCCGCGGCAGGCAGCGCGCCGAACTCCACGGCGATGACTTTGCCGGGATCGTCCTTCGGTTCCGGCTTCGCGGCCAGAATACGCGTGGCGCGCAGACTGGCGGCGCAGCCGAAAAGATGCCGCAGCCAGGAGGCCAGACGTTCCCTGGTCCGGTCCCTGGCAAAACGACAATCGAGAGCAAAGGCCAACCCCGCCGGCGTGGCCGCTACGGCGGCCGGTCCGGTCAAGCGCGCGCCGTCGGGCAACGCGATCTCGCAAGGCTTGGGCACGGCCTGGCGCTGCAACCGGAGCGCCTCGACCAGCGGCATGCCCAACTCCGTCACCGGATTCGCGAGCCAAGTCGCTACTTGCCGCCAGCGGGTATCGAACCAAGCGACGCCATAGGCGCCCAACGGCAGCAGGCCGCGCTCCAACAGCTCCCGCCTCACCCGGCTGCCATCCGCGCGCATGTCCGCGGTCAGCGCCGCCACGATGGCCTCGCCGATACGGAAGTCCGTCAGTGAGTCGGGTGTGAAGGTCTCCTGTTCTTCCAGCGAAGCCTCCGTTTTGAGATCGAGTCTGACTCCGAGCGTCTCGGTGAAGTAGGCCCTGACCGGGTGGCGGAAGAAGCGCAGCAGGCTTTCTAACTCGATGACGGCGCCGGCTGGTTCGGCGGCCGTGACGTCGGCGGCGTGGTTTACGTTCGCGGCAGCGGGCGCCTCCGGCCGGGCGCGCAGCGCCCGCGCCGTTTCGCAGTCGCGCGTCGAAAAGGAGAAGAGCGGGGCAGCGGCGTCGTCGCCGGCGCCGGGTGCGAAGTAATCGGGGTGAAAGGGCTGCAGGCGGTGGACGATCGGATCGCAGGCGTGGCGCGGCGGCACCACGCCGGCGGCGCGATCGAGGGCGTCGCTCAGTTCTACGAGCAGCACGGAGGGCGGCGCAGGCTGGTTTTCCTCCGCGGTGAAACCGGTGTAACTGAGGTATAGGCGATCGCGCGCGCTGGTGACCGCTTCGAGGAAAGCCAGGCGATCCTCCTGGCGCACCGAGCGGTCGCCGAAGCGGCGTTCGCGGCGCAGCAGATCGTAGGCGGGGCGCGAGTCGGAGCGCGGGAAGGCGCCATCGGCCAGCCCCAGCAGGCAGACGATGCGCCGCGGCACGCTGCTGCCCGGACGCAGCGCGCTGAAGACCACCGCGTTGGCGCCCAGGTCGTCGCCGCCGACCACATCCCGCAGCCGCGCGGCGAGGAAGTCGCGCGCCGCGTCAATGCCGATGGCGTCGACGAACTGCGCCGCTGCGGCGCTGCCGCGCAAACTGGCGACGGCATCGCGCAACAGGCCCACCTCGCGATAATTCGCGGTGGAGCTGTCAAAGAAAGTGGCAATGGCGGCTTCCAGCAAGTCGGCCCAAGCGGCGGCGGGACGCCGGCCGGAGCAACCATCGGCTAGCGCTTCGAGTCTGGTCAGGAACTGTGCGAAGCGTCCCAGCGTGACGGCATCCTCTCCCTCGACCAGATCGCAAGGCAGTGGCAGGTGTGAAGGCAGCGAGGCGCCGCCGGCGCTGCCGTAGGCGTAGCCGAGCAGCAAGCGGTCCAGGCCGCGGCGCCAGGTGGTGTAATCGTCGAAATCGACGCCCACCGCCGCGAGGCGGTGGGAGCGCGTGCGGCCCCAACGCACGCCGGCCTCCTGCATCCAGCCCTGCAGAGCCCCGACTTCCGTTTCGGTCAGACCGAAGGCTTCGCGCACCGGGGCGACGTGCAGCAGGTCGAAGACCTCGGGCGCCGCGAACCGGCTGTCGGCCAGCGTCAACAGATGGGCAAAGGCCGCCGTCACATCACTTTCGCTGGCGGCCACGCGGTCGGCGATGGCGTAGGGGATGGCCTCAGGGGCCTGCCTCGCCGGCGTGGCGAAGACCGCGTGGATATAGGGCGCGTACAGCGCCAGGTCCGACACTTGGACCTGGACATGGCGCGGCTGCAACCCAGGCTCCTCGGTAAACCAGCGCAACAGGTGATCGCGCAGCACCTCCACCTCGCGCCGCGCGCCGTGGCAGACGTGAATCTGCACGCTGCGGCGGGCGGGAGGAAGCTGGCTCTCGGCGAACTCGGCGGCGTCCGCGGCATCGCGCGCGTTATCGAGCAGCGCCTGTTGGAGGGCTTGCAGCAGCGTGTCGCGGCCGGGCGGCGTGAAGAGGCCTTCGGCCTCGGCCTGTCCGTCGGTGCGGTCCAGCAACTCGACCAGGAAGTTGCGGTTGCCACGTCCTTGGGTGCCGAGAAAGGCGTTGCCTGGATCGAACAGTTCCGTTTCGTCGTCGAGTCGGCCCTGCAGCAGCGTGGCTCGGCGCTGTTCCGCGCCGGGGGCGACGAACCAGTCCTGCGCGCAGGGGTTGAGCGCGTAGAAGTCCACCGGCAGCAGTTCGCTGAGTCGTTCGAAGAAGTGCAGGTAGACACACGGCAGCAGGGCGACGCCGAAGAGGCGCAGGCGGCGATAGTCGGCGGCGACGCCGCAGTTGGGCAGGTCGCGCGCGATGCGCCGGAAGTCGGCCAGGTAGGTTTGCGAGGCCAGTCCGCCGGCGGTGAGCGCGCGCCACAATGCCGGCTGCCAGGAGAGTCCGGCGTCGGGAACGTCCGACTCGCCGCGCTCCCAGGACAGCAGCGTATCGGGCCGATAGACCATGTATTCGTCGAACAGTGTGGCCAACCGGCCCGCCAGTTTGAGCCGTCGCCGCTCCAGCCGGCGCTGGGCGTCGGGGCCGGTGTCGGCGTCCTGGAGGTAGTCGCGCAAGGGCCTGAATGCGGGTTCGTCCAGCAGCGGCGACGCCAGCGCGGCGAAGAGACGCCAGGTCAGCGCTTCGCGGCCGAAGGGGTGGGCGGCGGGGTCGCGGCGGGCCGCGGCGGGGTCGGACAAGCGGAACAGGCGGTCGTTGACGAAGACGTTGACCAGCGGGAAGTCGTAGTTGGCGAGGACGCGCGCGGGGGCGTCGCGGAAGAGGTACTGATGGCGCAGCCAGTGAGCCACGATACGGTTGGGCACGAGCACGCACTGGCGTCTGGAAAGGACCTCCGACGGGTTGGCGGCCCGCTCAGCGTCCATTTCGGCGAACATGGCTGCCGCCAGATCCTCAAGCCTGTTGCCCCACCGGACGTTAATCATCAGATCCGCCTGCCAGCGCATGGTTGCGATCGGCGCCGCAATGCGATAGATTATAGCGGTTGGCACGAGCATCGCAAGACGGCACGAGGACAAGCAGATGGACAACATGGAGCCAGTGACAGACGAAGTCGAGGCCGAGTCGCAGAAGCCCGGCGCCTACATTGCGGCGCGTCATCGTAATCCGCAGGAAACGGGCGCCGCGGCCGCGGGAGCCGGCAACTACATGGTGGCAGGCATTTGCGCGCTGGCCGCCGCCGCGGTCTACGTGATCGTGCTGGCGTTACTGTGGCTGGACTGGCAGACGCTGCAGAGCGCCTAGTCAACCGTCTCCACGCCGGTCCACTTCTCGGTGTTTTCCGGCTTGAGGTTGCGCACGACGGCATCCACGAAAGCGACGGAGCGGGCGCCGTCGTCTATGGTGGGGTAGGGCAGTTGCGCCGGGATCGGTTTGCCTGCCGCAGCCAAGTCGAGATCGTCGGCAAAATCGCGGTAGATATTGGCCAGAGCCTCCAGGTAGCCTTCCGGCAGACCGCCCGGCAACCAGCAGGTCTTGCCGGCCGGCTCGGAAAGGCCGGTGTCGCCGGCGCGATACAACTGGCTGTGACTGTTCACGGCGTGGACCAGCAACTGTTCCGGACGCGCCATACTCCACACCACGGCGCCCTTGTCGCCATAGATACGCAGGGTCAGGCCCTGCGTCTCGCCGACGCAGATGTGGCTGGCCCACAGCAGGGCGTGGGCGCCGTTGGAGAGGCGCATCATGACGCTGCCGTCGTCCTCCAGTTGGCGGCCGGGGATGCAGGCGCGGGCGTCGGCGCAGACCTGCACGATCTGCAGGCCGGTGACGAAGCGCAGCAAGTCCACGCCGTGTGCGCCGGCGTCGGCCAGGCAGCCGCTGGGACCGGCGCGACGCGGATCGGTACGCCAGCCGGCCTGACGGTTGCCGGCGGTTTCCAGCCGTGTGGCCATCCAGCCCTGCGGGCATTCGATCACCGCTTTGCGCACCTCGCCCACGCGCCCCTGGCGCAAAAGTTCGCGGGCCTCGAGTAACATGGGGAAACCGGTGCCGGTGGTGGTCAGGCAGAAGCGCAATTTCTTCTCGCGCAGTTTGCGTCGCAGGTTGAGCGCCTCGTCCAGCGTGGTGGTCATCGGCCGTTCGCAGAGGATGTTGAAGCCGGCGTCCAGGGCGGCCATGCTGATGGGATAGTGCATGTTGTTGGGCGCGACGATGGCGACGAAGTCGAGGTGCTGGTCCTCCGGCAGACGCGCTTCCTTCTTGAGCATCTCGCGGTAGGTGCCATAGACGCGCTCGACCGGCAGTTCCAGTTCCTTGCCGCTGTCGTATGACTTTTGCCGGTTGCTGCTGAAGCTGCCGGCCGTCAGTTCGAAACGTCCGGTCATTTGCGCCGCCAGACGGTGCACCTGGCCGATCATCGCGCCCTGGCCGCCGCCCACCATTCCCATGCGCAGTCTGCGTTTCATCGTATGCGCCTCTCACTCAATGATGTAATTGAGTCTAACAGACACACGCTGCCGCAACCAGCTAAAAAACGCTCCTGGCTTCAGAACCCCTTCAGAACACGTGCGCCAGACTCAGCATGGCCACGACGCGTTCGTCGTAAAGTCCGCCGTCGTCCGCGTCCTTCAGCACGTCGCTGTCGAGCGACGCGATGCCCGTGACTGCAACGGAAAGCGCACGCCAGCCGATGCTGCCGGTGGCGCTCATTTGCTTCAGCCCGTCATCGCCCTCGTCGGGCGCCGCGTAACCGAGCGCGCTCTCCAGTCGCGCCGAGAAGCCGCCGCCCAGATCGAAGCCATGGCTCAGCCCGAACTCGCCGTAGAACGAGCCGTCAATCGCGCCGTCCACGCCCTCGCTGAACGCGAGCGTGGGCGTCAGCACCGTGTTCAGTGCCAACGTCAACGTCAACTCGCGGTCGGAAGGAGTGGCCGGCACGGTCTCAGTGCCGTTGGCATCCACGCCCGACGACACGGCGTTGAGATAATGGTACTCCGTGTACGCCACGGAGAGCCCGAGCAAGTCCAGCGGCATCGGGACGTTCGCCAGGGCATACAGATCCAACTCCGAGAATTGGCCTGCCTGCCTGGCGCCGACATGATCGTCGAGATCGAGGTTGCCCCAGACTCCCAGCGCCAGCGGCAGAACGACATCGCCCAGCTTCAGGCCGCGTGCCTCCGCGCTCGGCTGCAGCACCGGCCCATCGCTGAGCGTGTCGCCGCGAAAGACATACGCGCTGGCCGCGTCAAGCCCCGTGGCCAGCTCCACCCCACTGGCGGACATTGCCGGACCCATCGCCAGGCAGACCGCCGCCGCGGTTGCCGCCAGACGCGTCATGGAATAGCTAGTCATCATCTTGTCCTTGGCCGATCTCGTCGCCGATCTCGTCTAAACCGATCTCACGCTTCACGGTAGAACCGGACGTATCTGACCGTTCGATGTCGGCAACTTCGCAGCAGTCATGCCATGCGTCAGGAGAGAGGCCCACTTGTGCGCATGGAAGTGCCTTGCATGACGCTACATACGGATTTTCAGGCTGGCCTCCGCGCCACCCCAGACGATTTGCCGGTACACACATAGTTGTTGCCGACATCATTCGAAACTACATAGTTGTAGCGATCCGTGAGCGGGAATGCGGACCGCTCCAGGCGGGCCAGTACGAAAAATATCTGTCTTATTATCAAGCACTTACAGCCCAAGTACACTGCCCTGAAAACATGCTGGCATATCGTCTGCGTAGCGACAGCAGTTGTCGCAAATGAAAGGCCAACATGAGACTTGTGATCGCATACATTCAGCCCGAACGGCTGAATGCCGTCAAACAGGCGCTTTACGAGCGCGAAATCTTCAGGTTGTCAGTCACCAACGCCCTGGGCTGCGGACAGCAGCGCGGCTACAAGGAAAGCTATCGCGGGGCTGACATCGAGGTGAACCTGCTCAAGAAGGTGCGGCTGGAGATCGCGGTGAACGACGACTTCATGCAGCCCTGCATCGAGGCCATCGTCAAAGGGGCGCGCACGGGCAAGATTGGCGACGGCAAGATCTTCGTCATTGAACTGGTGGCTTGCCACCGCATCCGCACGGGCGAGAGCGGCCACGCCGCGATCGGCTGAGGGATGAACGACTGAATTCAGGAACGCAATCAACGAGGGATGGAGAATATGTCTGCGAGAAAATGCTTACTGGCGGGTGCGATTGGGATGGTTTTGTGGACCTCAGAGGTCCAAGCGGCCGACAGCGCCGTGACGGCGGAGACGGTCGCCTTCACTGCCAACAACCTGTGGATGATGGTGGCCACCCTGCTGGTGTTCATCATGAACCTGGGCTTTGCCACGGTGGAGACCGGCCTCACGCGCGCCAAGAACACCGTCAACATACTTTTCAAAAACACGATCATTCCGGCGATCGGTCTGCTGGCTTTCGCTGGCTGCGGCTTCAGTCTGATGTATCCGGGCGAGCACTGGCTGGCCGGCCAGTGGTTCGGCTTCGCGGGTTTCGGTTTGAAGCTCCCACCGGGCGGCACGACCAGCGCCTACAATGCCGGCTTCACTTACTGGACCGACTTCCTGTTTCAGGGCATGTTCGCGGCCACGGCCGCCACCATCGTTTCGGGCGCGGTGGCGGAGCGCGTGAAACTGGCCGGGTTTCTTGTGTTCACGACGGTCTACGTGACCTTGGTCTATCCGTTGGTGGGCTCCTGGACCTGGGGGCAGGGCTGGTTGGGGGACTTGAATTTCCACGATTTCGCCGGTTCCACGCTGGTGCACTCGGTTGGCGGGTGGGGCGCCCTGGCCGGCGTGCTCGTGCTGGGGCCGCGCCTGGGACGCTACGTCAACGGCTCAATCAAGCCGGTCATGGGACACAGTTTGCCGCTGGCGACAATCGGCGTCTTCATGCTGTGGATGGGCTGGTTCGGCTTCAACGGCGGCTCCGTGCTTTCGGCCGAGCCGGGAGCGGTGTCGCGCGTGCTGGTCACCACCAACCTCTCTGCCTGTGCCGCGATGGTGACCGCCACGCTGACTTCCTGGTTTGTGCA
>JAQULY010000282.1 GCA_028718445.1 Kiritimatiellia bacterium | reverse complement strand
CCGCACGCTCCTCGCCATGTTCCTCACTGCTGCGCGGCGCTTGTCGCCGTCTTCGCCAGATCGTGCACCGCGTCCGTCGCCTGCCCCGCGGACCCCGTGGCCAGCGCTACGCCGATCCAGACGCCCAGCGCCGCAACCACCGCCGCCGCGCCCGCCCCGATGATGACCATCGATCGCGTGGACATCTTCCCCTTGGGGGTTATGGAGCGAGAGCGCCGCGTGCCGTTGCTCGGCGTGTCGTACGTCTCCTGCCGCCCCCGGTCGCCGTTCTTGCGCCGCTCCGTCTTGATCCCCACCTCTGTGATGTCCTGGAGCGGGCAGTCGCGCACGTGATCCGCCAGGGACTCCCCCACGAAGCCGGGCAGATCTTCGACCTTCTCGCGCAGCGTCCGGATCTCGCGCCACTGCCCCTTCTCGGACTCCTCGCGCCGCGCCAGGGCCACGCGCAGCTCCACCAGCGTTCGGTTGACCTCTGCGAAGCCCTCGTCCACCTTCTTCTCGACTCGCCGCAACGTGCCCTCGATATATTCGTGGCTCTGACAAACGCCCGATTCAGATTGAGGAAGAGTCGATACTTGTTTCACGTTGCCACCTTCCCGCTCGTGCAGGTCCCGTTCCACTCGCGCTCCTAGCCGCAGGCCAACCGAACCACTACCGGGCTCGCCGGAGAGGTGGCCCCCGCCGTTCCGCCCGTCGTCACGCACGCCATGCTCAGGATCGTGAAGTCCAACCCCTCCGGGATGACCATGGGGCGCCGCTGCCCCGCCTTCACCCGCACGACGAAATCCGGCACCGTCGTCCCTACCGTCGGGGCCCCGTTGTCGTAGAACTTCAGGTAGCTCGACGCCGCGTTGGCGGTGTTGTCCACCTCGATCATGTAGACCGTGCCCGCCATGCCCAGCATGTTGTTGTCCGGCGTCGCCGTCGCCGACGTCTGGACGATGAGCTTTGTTGCGATCGGATTTACCTGCGTTGAAATTGTCAGGGCCATGCCGCCACCTCATCTTGCGCACGCGCGTGCGCCCCTTGCTGCTGCCATTCTATCCCGATGCCGCCGCCTACCGCAATCACGTCACGCCACGAACCGCGCATACACTCGGAACGACGCCAGGTTGCCCGTCCACTTGCCGCCGCTCACCTCCACGTAGGCATGCAGCATGTACTCCCCCACCTGGTCCAGATCCCCAAGCACCACCACGTACTTGATCTGCGTGGTCCCCTCGATCACCCCCGTCCAGGTGGCCATCGTGCCATCCGGCTTGCGCACGATGAGGTTCTTCACCGTCGCCCCCGTGATCGTGGTGCACACGTCCACCAGGAACTCCGTCCCGATGTCGTTCTGGTAGATGCGCCTGTTCCCGCACGTCATCTCATTCCTCCTCCAGGTCCAGCTTCGACTGCAACTCCGCGCTCGGCTCCACGCGAGACTCCACCGCCTCCACCAACTGCGGCGCCGAGAACAGCGCCACGTTCCGCTGCGCTGCCGACTCCACCGCTACCTGCCCCAACGCCAGCGCCGACTCCAACGTGACCACCTCTACTGCCATCGCGACCTCAATTCGAACCTCTGCACGAAGCCCGACACGAGCCGGACCACCTCGCGGAGGATCGCCCCCACCCCGCCGCTCGCCCCGAACCCGCGCGTGACGAGCAGTGGCGGCGCCCCCATCCCTCGCGTCACCAGGCTCACGGCACCGGCTCCCGCCGGAACACGTCATCCAACGCCCGCGCGCTGGGGAACGTGCACAGATGCCCATCCTTGTCGTACAGGTTGAATCGCACCAGCACCGTCACCCCGTCCCGAGCGTAGTAGATCAGCTGACTCCCCACGATGTCGTTGCGCCCCGCCTGGATCGCCTCGATGACCTCCAGGTACTTGTCCAGCGACCCCTCCGCCACCACCGTCCCCGGCGTCAGCGCCAGCGCCATGGCCTGCCGCAGCGTCTGTGGCGGCGTCAGCCCATCGTAGGCCCCCGTCCCGTGCGCCAGCGCAACCACCGCCTCCGTAGCTGCCGGGACGGCGGCCACCGCCGCCGTGATTACCCCCTGGCTCGCCGTCACATCGCTCGCCTTGGCCGCCCCATGGGTCACCAGGGCCGCCTCGTCCGCAGCCTGCGCTCCAGCTGCCGACAAGTCGTTGAGAACGCCCTTATCGTTGACCCGTGCCTGCACATTCGACCCCGAGAACGCTAGCAGGTCCGTCTTCCCCTTGATCGCGTCGACTTTGCCGTCCGTCGTCGCCAGCGCCAGCGCCGTCGCAAGCCCCGACAAGTCGCCCGGCACCGTCGGGCCGTAGGCCGCGAGCGCTGCTGCGGCATCGGCCTGGATGGTCACGTCTGTGGGCACCAGAGCGGCCGTCGCCGCCGGTACTGCCGCGACATCTCCACCAGTTGCCAGTCCAGCCGCAGAAATCGCTGCCGCCGCGTCACCCTGGATCGCCGCGTCGTTCGGAACCAACGCCGCTGTCGCCGCGGGAACAGAAGCAACGTCACCTGAGGTCGCCGCACCAAACGCTCCAAGCGCCGCTGCCGCCGCAGCCTGTGCATCCACACTTGACAAGTCGTTGAGAACGCCCTTGTCGTTCACCCGTGCCTGCACATTCGATCCCGAAAATGCCAACAGATCCGTCTTCCCTTTGATGGCCACAGCGTTCGCCGCCAAGAGTTTCACCAGCTCGCCCATCGTATTGCCCCCGAAGCTGATCGTCGAGAGCACCGACCATGCCTCCATTGCACTCATGACCGTAGCAATCGGCGGGAGCACGGGCAGCGCGTTATCCCAGATGTCGAGCCCACCAAGATTCAGCGTCTCGCCTGCGGGATACATCACCGCCGCGTCGTCCCAGTAGACGTAGGCATCGGTGAGCAATGCGTCCGTCAGGGATGACTGCGTCACGACGATCTTTCCGGTGGACGTCATCGGAGTGAAGTAAACCGCGAGCAGTTGCCACCCAGTCATCGCCGTCGCCTCCGAGTAGATCACGGTGCCGTTATCGTAGTTCACCGTAAGGCGCGGCATCTCGAACGTAGTACCACCCCAGTACACAGCACTGTTGATCTTGCACCAGATCGCCATTGCCATCGTGTGTCCAGTGAGATCTCCTGTTGGCACGTCGTAGGTGAATTCGAACCGCGAGTCCGCCGAGGTGGGCTCGATACGCATAGCACTCCCACCTGCTGTGCGCACGGTCGAGTCCGGCAGACTGGCGTTCGTTCGTTGAATCTTCGCAAGCGTATAGATGTCGCGGTCGTCCGTCGCTACGCCATCGAAGTCAACGAACCCTACGCGACCTCCGACGATCATCTCGCCGACGTTCACTTCCGAGATCACCAGACTGCCGTCGGGCGCGTTGAACACGTAGTCGGGGAAGCAGCCGATCGCGAAGCCAATGTCTGTCGTGTTGGCATACTCGCTGCCGAACGCGGAGCCCTCGTCGATCGCCTTCACGCTGGTGTAGGCGCCGAACACGAGCGCACAGGTGTTGTTGTCGAAATGGTTGTTGCTGATCTCTAGCGGATTCGTGAGTGCACCGACGATCACAGCTCCGAGGTTGTCTTCGGTGTTGCCACTCCCCCAGAAGTAGTTATCCTTGAAGACTGAATTAACCCCCGTGAACGACAGGAAGTGAACCGCGGCGCTGTTAGAAGCGTTCTCGTAGCTACACCCCTGCGACGTCAGCAAGATACTCGCTGAAACCGACAACCATGAACCGTTGCAGTAGTAGGAGACGTACACGCAATCCTTGTGAGTCAATCTCCCTGCGGCGAACCCACGAATACCTGCCGGAACCATCGCGGTGAGTCCGCAGATTCGGTGCCCGTATAGGCGCTCGACGAGCATCCCGTCGTGCAGCACAGAGCCGGAGACCAGGTAGAAATACGCGGTCGAGTTCACCCACGCCACGCAATCCTGCACGAGCAATTGCGCGCGGGCCGTCGACAGGATCGCGGCGTGTTTGTAAATCGACCCGCCGAAGGTGATGAAAATCTGGTTGTAGAAATCTGCACCCGTGAGTTCAAAGAAGCATGGAGTCAACACATACTGGTTCCCACCCCCGTTGCGGGAAAACTTAACCCCACTGTGATCCAGGCGAAGCACCGTGGCACCTGCTCGGCGGAGGTAGGTCAACAGGTTCGATGTCAGCGTCACGGTGTTACCCGCGACCGAATCGACGGTGTACTCGGTCGTCTCTCCACCGCCCTTGACGTTCTGTTTCCCGATGACAACCCTGTCACCATTTATCCAATCGACAGCATCAACACAGACGAGGTTTTTCTGTCCCGTGTTCGCATCTATAGACAACGTAGTCTTCGAATAGCGCGGGATCTGTCCGTTTACGAACACGGATTCGCCTCCGTAGCTCGTGTTGATACTCGTACTCCTCCCAAAGATTCCCGGCAACACGGTGCCAACCATCGGTGCGACCCAATCGACGATCGCCCGCTGTGCGAACGGGATGCGCCCCCACTCCATCGTGTGCACACCCGAGCCGTCTGTCGTGGTGTCGATCGCAGGACCTCCGGGCGCAGCTGAGATCGTGAACGTGTCGGGATCGAGCACGGTCTTCACATAGTAGTAGACACCGCGTGTCGGCGATAGCGGCGCTGGCAGTGCACCGGTCGTCGTGAAGCTGATCATCTGGTTCGCGACGAGTCCGTGCAAAAGCTTCGTGACGACGCCGGGCGCCGCATGTGAGATCGTTACGGCCGCTGTCCGCTTCGAGCCCACACGGAAACCGGCGAACTGCGGCATGACCATCAGACCCTTGACGGTCAGCGTGTAGGAGGCTGCCGGCGGATTCGCCCATTCGAGGAGCGCAACGTCGTTAGCCTCTGCGTGCACACCGTTCGAGCAGATGACACACCCGACGCCGTTCCCTGCGTCGCTCGTCCCGAGCTTCGCGCCGAAGCTCGTGGTCTTGTCGATAGTGACTTTGTCCTTGCAGATGAGGATGTCGTCGTTGTTGAAGCTGACCGCGGTGTCGCACCACATGGCGAAGAACGGATACAGGTTGCCAACATCCGAGGTGTACATATACCAGTTCGTCGCGACGCCACCCGCTGCCTGCTCGACCTTGAAGCGCCAGGTCGCTGGTGTTACGGTGATCGCATGAGGGACACCAAGCACAAAAGGCACAATGTACTGTCCGTACCCAGCGTACGATCCAGTCATATAAGCGCCGCAGATCTCGGCCGCTGTTAGGGTCTTCGTCGCGCCTGCGACGTCTCCCCACGCCCCCCCTGAGAATTCCTGGAGCGTCACTGTCACACTCTTCGAAATATTCAGACCAATATCCACAAGCGAGATTACGACGCCTTGACAGTTGCCTGCGTTCGCCGCCGTGAACGCGATGTAGCGAGTCGAGGTAAGTGCCTGGCTGCCGTTGAACCACGACAGGTTGTCGGCTTCGACTCTGTAGAAACCACCCGCTGTGTTCAGCGTGGTCTGCCCATTGGAGATGACGACGGTCATGCTTCCGCCTCAAGCGCGGCTACCCGCGCCGCGTACTCGTCCTCCGTGCGCGCCCAAATCGTATATGCCTTTCCGTGCACTACGGCCCGACGATCTACCGGCTTATCTTTATACTCCTTGGCGAGATCGCGGCACTCCTTTGGCACGTCCTTCGCGTGGTCCGCACAATCATCGAGCGGGTCCGTCAATTGCTTCCCTGTATGTCCGGCCGCGAGCGCCACATCGAACTCACCGATAGCGGCCACGGCCCCGTCGAGGTCTTCACGGATGCCCGATGAAACGTCGCCCAACTTGGGTGCTTTGGCCACGTACCCTCCTCCGAACCTCACCCTGAAGCTGCTGCAAGTCGGTGTAGGACTTTATGAGGGTCATTTCAGCCCTGCCACCGCCCCGACCGGCGGCTCGGGGCCACTATACTAAAAGGGAGACCCCCGCCGGAGTCAGAGGACTATGCGACGGAGCCGATGAGCCATCCGCGAATGATGTTTCCCGCGGCCCAGTCGGTGCCACCACCCGCGTTGTCGATGACCAGGGTTCCGCCGATGACATTCGGCGCTCCGGTCCATGCGATCCGCGTATAGTTCCCAACCGCCGTCAGGATGTCGATGAAGTAGGCCAGGACCGCCGTGCATCCGAACGAAAACTCGATCTGCCCCGCGAGCACGTCCTGCGCCGTGACCGCGTAGGTGAACGGGAAGAACTGGGTCTTGCTCGCCACGATGGCGGTGGCGCGCGCCTGGTACACGCCCGGCTGCCCGCCCGCGAGAACGCACGTGAGGGCCGATCCCGCCGTGATGTCAGCCTGGAGCCGCGTGTAGCACTGGACGTACCAGCGCCCGTCGCCCACTCCGCTGTACACCTCCGCGCGGATGCGCAGTCCGATCACCGTGTTCGCGTTGATGGCCGCCGCGAACGCCGCCGCCATGAGGATGGTATCGTCCTCTTCCGCGCCTCCGGCCGACCGCAGAAAGTCGTACTGGTCGACCACGATGTCCCGCGCCTCGATGGCTGCAAGCGGAACACCGCCGATCGAGAACGTGTAGGACGCGCCGTCCGCCGGGCGCTGCGCCGCGCCCGCGTTGTCGAACGCGATGACACACGAACTCGGCACCCCCTTGTCCACCACCAGGGCAGCACCGGCCCCCGTGAGCGCGTTCGCCGCGTCGAGGACGTTGTCCGCCACGGTCGGATTCGGGTAGGCACCCGCCAGCTCACCGCCCGCCGCGACGGTGTTCAGGGAGAGCCGCCACACCGCCGCGCCCGTTGCGTTGTGTGTGCAGACGTACAGCAGGTCGGTCGCGGTGTCGACCCAGGGGGAGCCGACGTCGTAGCCGAGCGTGTCGTCGTCCGTGATCGCCGGGGGCACGACCGCCGTGAAGTTCCCCAGCGGGTTGATGCGCCGCCACACGGCGACACCGGCGCCCGGGTTCGTGCACTGGAACACGCGCGGCGGGACCGCCGTGGTGTTGATCCACAGCGAGTCGATTCCGTAGCCGAGCGTACTGTCGTCGCCCACCACCGGGTCGACCGCCGCTGCGAGGTTGTCCTGACGGATCGCGTAGGTCGCGGGCCCCGTACGGACCATGCGTCCCAGTCCCGCCCCCGCGAAGTCCGCGTCCCGGATGCACGCCGCGAGCATGACCTCGTTGCCCAGCGTGTGCCAGCCGACGTTGTCGGACACCAGCGTGACCATCTGCCGGTTCAGCGTCAGCACGAAGGCCGCCGCCACGCCGTCGATGGTCTCCGCCCCGGTCGGCGTCACGGAGACGTTGTTCGCGAAGGCCCCGGCCGTCGCGTCCAGCACCTGGATGATCTTGCCGCCGCGCCCCACCGCCGTCGGCAGGTTCACGACGCTCGGGGCGCCGATGGTCACCGTGTCCACCCC
>JAQULY010000281.1 GCA_028718445.1 Kiritimatiellia bacterium | reverse complement strand
CAGCAGTGCGTTTGCCATCGTCAAGTCGTCGCCGGAATCGAGCCACTGCGCGAACTTCTTCTTCTGCGCCAGGATATGCACGCAGGCGTCATGCACCACGTCCTCGCCATATTCGGCCTTGTCCAGCCGCACGGCGTAGACCGCCCGGGACTCGGGCGTCGACTTGCCCCAAGGCGCCTGCTCCTGCTGCAAGATCCAGTTCAGATAGTCGCCCGCCAGCTCGGCGAGGCTGGCCCGCGCCACGTCGGTGAGGCGCATCTCTGTCTCCTTGGAGGTCGCGCGCCGAGCCGAGCCCTCGGCGTTGTTGGCGCAGCCCGAGCGGGCGGACTGGGTCATCTGATCGTACTGGCGTCCGGTGGGGTCGTTGGTGCGGTTCAGAAACAGCTTGCAGAAGCGCTGCGTGCCGAGTTGCACGATATTTTGGCCAGGATCCAGGAATCCAGCCGACAATAGCCGCCAGTGCCGCCAAACATACTCATGGGGTGCTCCTTTTGGTTATCGAGGGAATCGAATGAATCGAACAACTCGATTGATTCGATTCTATCGCTTCTCTCGCTTCCGTCCATAGCCCGATCCAAAAAGGCTTGTCATCCACAGCCGCTTTGCGCTACAAGAACATGGGAAAGGCACACGCCAAACCGTCTCAAGAATGGAGCCTCTCGTGCATGTCAATCCCTACGTCTCCGCGTTCATGGACCACTTCCCATTCGAAGGGCTCACCTTCGACGACGTCACGCTGGTGACGCGTTACGCCGATTTCCTGCCGTCCGACACCGTCATCCAGACGCGCCTCTCGGCGCGCATCACGCTGAACGCGCCCTTCGTGAGCGCGGCCATGGACACCGTCACCGAGTCCAATATGGCGGTCGCGATGGCCATGTTGGGCGGCCTCGGCGTGATCCACAAGAACCTCACGCCGCAGGAACAGGCGCAGCAGGTCCGCCAAGTCAAGAACCACCTGAACGGACTGATTCTCAACCCGGTCTGCTTCCGTGTCAGCGACACCATCGCGCACATCCAGGAGGTGCGGCGCGAACAGGGACTGCGTTTCAGCGGCTTCCCGATCCTGGACGATACCGATCACCTGGTGGGCATCCTGACATCGTCGGACGTGCGCTTCGCCAGCGGCCCGCGCTCGCGCGCCAGCGAGGTAATGACCACGGCTGCCGTGACCGCGCCACCGGGCACCTCGCTGGAAGACGCCTATCGTCTGATGATGCACCACAAGATCGGCAAGCTGCCGCTGGTTGACAGCCAGGGCAAGCTCGTCGGCCTCTACAGCTTCACCGACGTCAAGAACCTCGTCGAAAACAAGCAGCCGCTCTTCAGCCGCGACGCGCGCCATCGCCTGCGCGCCGCCGCCGCCATCGGGGCGGGCGACCACGAACGCATCGGTCTGCTGGCGGAGCAGGGCGTGGATGTGCTGGTGGTGGACAGCGCCCACGGACATACGCGCGGCATCATCGAGACCGTGCGCTGGATCGCCGCACACTATCCCGACATAGATATCGTCGCCGGCAACGTGGCCACGGCCGAAGGCGCGCTGGCGTTGCGCGACGCCGGCGCGCATGCCGTCAAGGTCGGCATCGGCCCCGGCTCGATTTGCACCACGCGCGTGGTCTGCGGCGTCGGCATCCCGCAGATCACGGCCATCTACGAGGCCTGCAAGGCTCTGGAAGGCACCATTCCGGTGGTGGCCGACGGCGGCATCCGCCACTCCGGCGACGTCCCCAAGGCGATCGTGGCCGGCGCGGACAGCGTCATGCTGGGTTCGCTGCTGGCGGGCACCGACGAAAGCCCGGGCGAAAAGATCATCCACGAGGGCCGCCAGTACGTTATCTACCGCGGCATGGGCAGTTTAGCCGCCCTGCAACTGGGCGCGGGCAGCCGCGAGCGCTACGCCCAGAGCGGCACTCAGGTTGACGACCTCGTGCCGCAGGGCATCGAGGGCATCGTGCCGCTTTCAGGCAGCGTGCGCAAACTCATGACGCAGTTCACGGGCGGACTGCGCTCGGCGCTCGGTTACTGCGGCTGCCGCTCGCTGGCGGAGCTTCAGCGCAACGGGCGCCTGTGCCGCGTCACCGGCGCCGGCGTGCGCGAAGCTCACCCCCACGATGTCAAGATCATCAAGGAAGCGCCGAACTACCGCAGTTGAAAGCGAGGGTCTCCGTGAAAGACCGGAAGCGAGCCATGGCGGCCATCGTGCCGCTGGCAGTCGTGTTGTGCTGGCAGGCGCCGACCGCTGGCGCGGTCACGCTTGAAGAGTGCATTGCCGCGGCGTTGCGGCACAGTCCCGACGTGCAGGCAGCGCTGGAACGGGTGTCGGCGGCCGAAGCCGCGGCGCGCCAGGCCCACTCGGCCTACTACCCCATGCTAGGCGCCGCCGCCGGCTACGCCCTCACCGACAATCCGCCGCAGGCCTTCATGATGCAATTGAATCAACGGGCCTTCACCATGGAGTCCGACTTCAACAATCCGGACGACACCGACAATCTCGCCCTCAGCCTCGGCCTGAAGTACCGTCTCTGCGATTTCGGTCGGCGGGGACTGGACAGCGAGATGGCGGCGGCGGCGGCCAATGCCTCCAAGTGCGTCCTGCGCGGGCTTCAGAACGAACTGATTCACCAGGTAACCCGCGGATATTACGCCGTGCTGCAGGCGGGCGCCTTCGTCACTGTGCGGGAGGAGACCTGCAAGACACTGGAGGAGAGCCTGCGGGTCGCCAATGAACGACTGCGGGCGGGCAGCGCGGTGAAGAGCGACGTGCTCAACCTGGAGGTGCAACTGGCCCAGGCGCGCGAGGAACTGATCCGCGCCCGCAACGGCGTCACCCTGGCGCTGATCGCGCTCGATACCGCGATCGGCGTCCCGATGGTCAAGTACAGCGAAATCGTCAAGCAGGCCGCACCGTCCGCCCAGCGTCCACCGGATGAGTTGGACCAGCGGGCCTGGCAGAAGCGCCCTGAGCTGCTGGCCGCCAGGCAGATGGCGGCGGTACGCCGGCTGGCCGCGCGCAAAGCCAGGAGACAGTACCTGCCGACGCTCAACGCCTTCGGCTCGCTGGACTGGAACAGCGGGTTGTCGTCAGGTTTTGAGGACAGTTACGTGGCAGGCGTGGCGGCTGAAGTGGAAATTTTCGACGGCTTCCGGCGCGACGCCTCCATCGTCGAGTCCGACGCACAGGCGCGCGTCGCGGTCGCCGAGGTCGAGAGCGCCTCCAACCGCTTGCGGCTCGATCTCGCCACAGCCGCGCTTCGGGCGGAAGAAGCTTGGGAACGTTACGAAGTCGCCCGCAAATCCATTGAAAGTGCGGAAGAGTCGCTGCGCGTGACGCAACAACGCTATCAGCAGGGCGCGGCGGACCTGCCGGAACTGCTGACGGCGCAGACTGGGCTGACGGGAACGCGTACCCGCAACATCGCCGCGCTCTACGATTGCCTGATCAACCTGTCAAACCTGGAGCGCGCCCAAGGTCTGCTGGTTGGCAGGTATGCCGCGGAATGCCCGGACACGGGCACAGTGGAGAAAACGCCATGAACGAAACCGACGAGACCGCGCCGGCGCCCGCGCCGGAGCAGCCCTCCCCCGCCCCGGCCAAGTCACGGCCGGTAGGCCGGACCGTCAGGACCGTGGTTGGACTGGCGGTACTAGTTGGGGTCATTCTCTGGAGCGCCGGCGTCTTCAAGACGCGCACGCCCGGCGGCCAGTTGGACGTTCAGCCGGGAGTGCCGCTCCCGGCGAATGCGACCACGTATACCGTGAAGGAACTGTTGGTGGCCCCGCACGTGGACGTTGTCGGGACGGTGGCATCCGAGACCAGAGTCAACATCAGCGCCCGGATCCCGGCCTGCGTCAGAGAGATCTACGTCGCCGCCGGCAGCACCGTCACGCAAGGGCAGTTGCTGGTCGTGCTGGACGACCGCGAGATTCGCGAGCAGGTCTCCGCCGCCGAGGCCCAGTACACGCAGGCCGAGACCGAGTATAACCGCGCCCGCCAGTTGTTCGACAAGCAGGCGGCCACCGAACAGGCACTCACGGCGGCACAGTCCGGTTTCGCGGCGGCGCGCGCCCAGTGGGAACGCAGCCGGGTGATGCTGACTTACACGCGCATCGCGGCGCCCATGGATGGACGGGTCACCGACCGTCGGGTGGAAGCGGGCGACCTGGCCGGCCCCGGACAGACATTGTTGGCCATCTACGATCCCGCCAGGATGCAGTTGGAGGCGCCCGTGCCCGTGCGCCTGGTGCCAAGGTTGCCCATCGGGCAGGCCGTTGAGGTCACGCTGGACCGGTCCGCCGCCCGTCTGCAGGGACACGTCCGGCAGATCGTCAGCGAGGTGGATCCGCTGAGCCGCACGCAGTTGGTCAAGGTCGGCCTGGCAGGTACTCCCGAAGGCATTCTGCCGGGCACGTTCGGAAGGCTGTGGGTTGACGATGAAGCGCGCCCGGCCATCATGATTCCGGCCACCGCCGTCTTCATGACCGGCCAGGTCGAACTGGTGCAGGTGGTCCACGACGGACGCGCCCTGCGCCGCGCCGTCCGCACCGGCGGCAGGCACGACGGTTCCGTTGAGGTCCTGGCGGGGCTCGCCGCCGGGGACGTCGTGCTGGCGACACCCGTCCGGGAGAACTGATCATGGAAAGCGGGCAGCAGGACTCCGTCAAGGACGGCTTCATCGAGTCCGTCATCAAGGGCAAGCTCACGCCGTTGCTGATCCTGGTGGCGCTGGCGGCCGGCATCGCGGCCCTGTTGCTCACGCCGCGCGAAGAGGAGCCCCAGATCGTCGTGCCTCTGGCCGACGTCATGATCATGTACCCCGGCGGCTCGGCCGAGGAGGTCGAACGGCTGGTATCTTCGCGCCTCGAACGCATGCTGTACCAGATTGACGGCGTGGAATACGTCTATTCCATGTCGCGTCCTGAAATGGCGGTCGTGACGGTGCGCTTCAAGGTCGGGCAGGACCGCGAGCGCAGCCTGATACTCCTCTACAACAAGATTTTCCAGAACGTGGACCGGACCACGCCCGGCATCGCCGGCTGGGTGGTCAAACCGATCGAGATAGACGACGTGCCGATCATCAACGTGGCGCTCTACGGCGAGAGCTACGACGAGCACGCACTGTACCGCGTCGGCGAGGAGGCCGTGGCGCGGCTGCAGCACATTCACGATGCCGGCCGGATTAGCCTGCATGGCGGTCAGCGTCGCGTAGTCCACGTCAATCTCGACACCGAGCGCATCGCGGCCTATGGCCTGTCGCCGCTGGAGATCGCCGGCTCGCTCAAGGTCTCCAACGCGCAACTCGAGAGCGGTGTGTTCGAGCAGGCCAACGCCTCGATCCGCGTCGAGGCCGGACCCTTCCTGCGGGACGCCCGTGAGGTCGGCGGGCTGATGGTGGGCATACACGCGAACCGACCGGTCTACCTGCGTGATGTGGCTGCCATCGTGGATGGTCCTGACGAACGGCAGACCTATACGCGCATCGGCTTCGGCGCCGCCGGCGGCCTGACTGACGCCAACGGCGCCAGCCTGCCGGCCGTCACGGTGGCCGTCGCCAAGAAAAAGGGCAGCAACGCGGTTAAGGTGGCACACGAGGTCGAGCGCGCCTTCGAAGCGATGCGCGGCACGATCATCCCGGACGAAATGCACTACCGCGTGACCCGCGACTACGGTGAAACCGCCAACGACAAGGTCAACGGCCTGGTCAAGAGTCTCGGCGAAGCCATCGTCACCGTCATCCTGCTGATCGCCATCACCATGACCTTGCGGGTCAGCCTGATCGTGGCGCTGGCCGTGCCCTTGACCTACTCGCTCACGCTGCTCATCAACTACCTCGCCGGCTACACCATCAACCGCGTGACGCTCTTCGCCCTGATCCTCGCCCTCGGACTGCTGGTGGACGATCCGATCGTGGCCGTCGAGAATATCTACCGTCACATTCGCATGCGGCGCAAGCCGCGCCTGCAGGCCATCGGAGCGGCCATGCGCGAGGTCATGCCTCCGGTGGTTCTGGCTACGATGGCAGTGATCGCATCCTTCATCCCCATGTTCTTCATCACCGGCATGATGGGGCCTTACATGCGTCCCATGGCACTCAACGTGCCGCTTGCGATGCTGGCCTCGATGCTGATTTCCTTCACCGTCACGCCGTGGGTGTCGGCCAGACTGCTGCGCGACGACGCGCCCGAGGACGAGGTCTACGATGTCACCGGCACGCGCACCTATCGGGTCTACAGCGCCGTCATGCGACCGTTCACCGGCCGCCGCCGCAACGGCGTCCTGCTGCTGCTCGGCACCGGCGCGCTGTTCGCGCTGTCGCTGCTCCTGATTCCCTCGGGCGGCGTGCCGCTCAAGATGCTGCCGTTCGACAACAAGAACGAGTTGCAGCTCGTCGTGGACCTGCCCGAGTCGGCCACGCTCGAAAACACGGACGGCGCCGTGCGCGACTTGGAGGCCTACTTGCGCAAGCAGCCGGAGGTGACCGACTTCAGCTCCACGGTGGGCGCCGGTTCGCCGATGGACTTCAATGGCCTGGTGCGCCATTACTACCTGCGACAGGGACCGAACGTCGCCGATATCCGCGTCAACCTGCTGCACCGCGATCGTCGCGAGATGGACAGCCATGCCATCGGCCTGCGCATGCGCCGCGATCTCGCGGCCATTGGCGCGCGCTGGCAGGCGAACGTCAAGCTGGTGGAAGCTCCGCCCGGTCCGCCCGTGCTGTCCACCGTGGTGGCGGAAATCTACGGGCAGCCGCGTCATACCTACGACGACCTGACCGCCGGCGCCGCCGCGGTCCGTCAGCGTCTCTCCGCGGAGCACGGCGTCGTGGACGTGGATGACAGCGTGGAAACCACTCAACGCAAGCTCTTCTTCCGCGTGGACCGCGACAAGGCCGGCCTCAACGGCATCTCCACTGAGGATATCGCGCAGACGCTGCGGCTGGCCCTGAGCGGCCTGCCGGCCGGCATCGTGCACACCGCCGGACAGCAGAACGAGCTGCCGATCGTGCTGCGGCTGCCGCGCGATCGCCGTTCATGTCCGGCCCTGCTCAGGAACATCGTGGTTAAGGGACGTGGCGGCCAGAGCGTGCAACTCGGCGAGTTGGGTACGTTCGAAGAGAACGTGTCCGACAAGACGATCCATCACAAAAATCTGGAGCGCGTCGTCTACGTCACGGCGGAGATGGCCGGGCGCGGTCCCGCCTATGCCGTGCTGGCGGCGCAGGAGCACTTCCGGAAGCACCCCCTGCCGGACGGATTGCGCATAGACTGGCGCGGGGAAGGCGAATGGAAGATCACGCTCGACGTCTTCCGCGACCTTGGTATCGCCTTCGCGGCCGCGCTGCTGGCCATCTACGTGCTGCTGGTCTATGAGACGCGCTCC
>JAQULY010000280.1 GCA_028718445.1 Kiritimatiellia bacterium | reverse complement strand
TGGACGCCTACATGACCTACCGCATGCTCCGTAAGCGCGGCATGGACTGGCAGCGGTAACTGGAACTGTACTACCAGAATTTCTACGGACCTGCCGCGGCGCCCATGCGCCGTTTCTGGGAGACGCTGGAAACCATCGGCGCAAGTCTGCCCGGCGGCGGGCCGATCGAAAAGTGGGCCAGTCCTGCCATGGCCAAGGCCATCGACACCATGGAAAAGGAACTGCGAGCCGCCGAGTCGCAGGCCATCGAGTCTCCCTACCGGGACCGTTTGCGCCTCATTCGCGCCACCGTTCAGGAACTCCTGGTCCAGTCTCGCGACAAATACGTAACAATCTCCCGTCACCCCATCCCGTCTCTTCAGGCGCATCGGATCGCGACGGCACTTCAGGTGGACGGCAAACTGGACGAATCGGCCTGGCAGAGCGCCACGGCGACCGCGAACTTCGTCCATATGGATGGCGGGCCGTCGGAGGTCAATACCACGGTCAAGGCTATGTGCGACGACACCACGCTCTACCTTGGCTTCGACTGTCAGGAACCAAACATGGATAAGCTCACACTCAACCAGCGAATTCCCTCCGCCGGGCTCTGCACCGACGACTCCGTCGAGGTGATGGTGGGCAGTACGAACATTGTAAAGGACGGGTTCCTCCAGATCATGCTGACGGCCGACGGGATCTACATCGCCATGTGGCCGAAGAAACAGGGCCACAGGACGCTCGCAGACCTGGGTGTTCGCGGCGCCGCTCACCGGGGCACCGCAGGCTGGACGGCCGAGATGGAGATTCCGCTGCGACATTTTTTCGACGCCGAAGCCCAGGCGAGGGATGTTTTGAAGGCGGGACTATACCGCAACCGTTGTGTTTTCGGGAACCACTGGAAGTTTGCCACCAAGATGGATTCGGAACGTTGGCTGTGCTGGTCGCCGACCTTCGTGTGGTCGTTCAACAACCCGGCGCGCTTCGGTACGATTTCTCTCATGCCCCCGAAATGATCTGGTTCCCAGCATGACGCAATCGTGCAAGGGATACATTGTGGCAGGCGCAGTTAGCCATTAGAGGACGGACAGACTGGCCGTGGCAACGTCCGATAGAGAGGAAAGACAATGGGAAGATATACAATGCGGCTGGGGATCTCCCGGTTGTTGGCGATCGCGCTGATGGTCCCGGTCGCGGTTCTGGAGGCGGCGACTTACACGGTCGGCCTGGACGGCTGGCAGGACTTCACGACGATATATGATGCCTACACCAACAGCAGCGCCAAAGGCGAGGCGGGTGTGGGCGATATCATAGAGGTATACAACGGCACCTACACCAATTATGTTTGGATCGGTTCGCCTGGCAGGACCATTCGTGCGGCGACCGGGCAAACGCCGGTGTGGGCAACAAGTGGGGGGGGTGTTCACTGCTAATCCAAGCCAGCAGCACGGTAGTTGAAGGGCTGACTTTCTCGGGAACGAACGGGGTTATCGATGCCATTCGACTCTGGCAAAACGACGGCCGTGTTGCCAATTGCACATTTCTGGATCTCACCAATAGCAGCGGCACATACATCTATGGCATCTGGGTGCAAGGTCTCCGCAACGTGGTGGTCAGCAACCGCTTCAGCCGTCTTGGCACGGGCACCGGGGCGCACGCGTTGGCCGGATACGTGGTCAGCTCGTCCAACCGGTTTGAATATAACCAGATTGACACGGTCAATTCAGGGGGCTCCGCGGGACCACTAAGCATCAATGGTTCGTTTTCCTGGGTGCGCTTCAACGTAATCAGTAACGTGACCCGGCAGTCAGGCGCCGGCTATATTGATTGCTACGGCATATCGGTAAGCCAGTCCGATTGCGTTATCGAAGGCAACACCATCTACGGACCGAATCAGTGGGGGGCGCAGGGAACGATAGGCATCAATTGTGGCGCGGCAGCCTCCGCGCAACGGGGAACCGTCGCCAACAATCGTCTGATCCAGTGCCGTGTGGGGGTTGACGCGAGCAACGCCGTCGGCA
This sequence comes from Kiritimatiellia bacterium, assembly GCA_028718445.1. GTDB lineage: Bacteria > Verrucomicrobiota > Kiritimatiellia > RFP12 > JAAYLN01 > JAQULY01. The sequence continues at coordinate 5,384 of JAQULY010000280.1, read as the reverse complement.
CGAACAACGTGGTGGCGAACAACCACTTTCTCTGGTGCGGCTATGGCGCGCGACCACGCTATTCGAGCCAGAATATGTACTCGAACAACGTATTTGTCGGAGGCTACTCCTTCTACACCGAGGCCGCCTACTCCGCCTCCAACAATTGGGTGATCGACAACTGTCTTCTGAACTGCTTCGGGCCCAATTCCGGGATTAACGCGGGCAAGCGCCAATTCTGGTCCGGCAACTTCTACGCCACCGGAACCGCCGGCAATCAGACCAACGGCACGGCTTTGATACCGCCTGTCGCGATTGGCGCCGATACCGATGCGGCGGCGGTCACGGGGTTCTGGGCGCGTGCCTTTCTTCCGACCAACACGGCCGGCATCGTTGTCGAGCATCCCAGCAACCGAAACTCCCAGAATCAGACCACCAAACTCGTCTACGACACCACGGCTAGTCCGAGCGTGCAGGATACGAATATGGTTGGCGGTGTCCTCTTCGACGTGCACTCCCTGCTGCATGCCACCACCAATGGCTTGCCGGCCATGCGGGCAAACGGCATGCTGGCGCGGACGCTGCGCGTGACCCATATGTTCCCGGATGGGACGTGCATGTACAGTATGCGTGTCGCCTATAACCCTGACAACCTGCCGTTCAGAAACGCCGAAATGTCGGCACAGTTGTATCGTTTCAATATGCAGGCATACCCAAACTGGTATTGGCAACCAGCCGTTGAGGGCAACGTCGTTAACAAAACCTTCCCGGCGAACGACATCCTCCGCGTGGATGGCCCCCCGGATGGGGTGCTTGGGCACTATGGCGTGGACACCGCCCAGCATGTGGTGTGGGCCAATCTGAATTACATCGGCGACTTCATCGTCACGGTACAGCAACCGCCAACCGGCACGACGATCCTCATCCGATAACTCCTGCTGGGGAAGGGAAACACCATGGGCTCGATTGACAGTAAAAAAGTCGGCGAGCGTTTCGTCGTCGTCCTCTGCGCGGCGTGTCTGTGCGGCGCCACGGCATGGGGTTCCCGCAAGGTCGAGTTGGCAAGTAAGGGGCAGCCCCGGGCGATCATCGTGATCGCCGACAACCCCACCCGGCCGAGCGCTTCGGCACGCTGCGCCTGCAAACGCTTTCTACGAAAGAGAGACCCAGAGGCATACACTAGGAGAAGTGAGAATGAACATCACACATTCGTATCGTATACGCATGATGGAGATGATCGGGCGACGGCTACTGACAGCCTGCGCCTGGCTGTGTTTAGCCCAGATTCTGCCGGCGGAGACTCTGACGGTTGGTAAAGATGGCTGGCAGGATTTCACGACCATCTATGACGCCTACACCAACACCGCGGCCAAGGGGACGGCCGGCGAAGGGGACGTCATCGAAATCTACAACGGAACCTATGGGGACTCGCTCTATGTCAACGTGCGCAGCCGTACCTTCCGGGCCGCTCCCGGCCAGACACCGATCTGGGCGCCAACCGCCACAGGCGCCAACAGCGCTGCCATTGTGAACGCAGCCTCGAACACGACGGTGGAAGGACTCACGTTCAGCGGCACCAACGGGAATGATTACGCCCTTCTGTTCTGGTCCGGCTCCATCGACTGCCGTGTGGCCAAAAACGTCATCCTCGACATCAGCAACAGCGTTGCTGCGGGAGTTTCTTACTATACGGCCGGCGTCCAGAACGAGGGCGGCTCGCGAAATTGGTTCGTCAGCAACCGCTTCAGCCGTATCTACTCGAGCGGGTCAAGCTACGCCTATGTCCCCGCGATCTACATGAAGAGTGGCGTCGGCTGCCACGTCGAGTACAACCAGATCGACACCGTCAACTCCGCGGGCTCGATTCCCGTCATCGCCGTGGGTGCAGCAGACACTTGGGTTCGCTACAACACCATCAGCAACTATACACGCGCCAGCGGCGCGAATTTGTATTATGCGATCCAGTGTTCGGCTGGCAACTGCGTGATCGAGGGCAACACCATCTACGGCCCCACCCAGTGGGGCACTACATCGGACGGCATCTATCTGGGCTGGACCGCCGCCACACCCACGGGCACTATCATCAACGACAACACACTGATCCAGTGCCGAGAGGGCCTGTTTTTCGCAAACATGGCGACGGCGACCAACAACCTGATCTGCAACAATCGCTTCCTGAATTGCTACTACGGCACCCAGCCCCGCCCCTCCGTCCTCAACACCTTCTCGAACAACCTCTTTGTCCAGTCTGGCGGCTACACCTTCTACACAGAAGCCACCTACCTCTCGTCCAATAACTGGCTGAGCGGCAACTGCTTCCTGAACTACGGGGGGCCCCATTCCGGGCTCCGCCTGGATAATTTGCGCGAGTACTGGTCCGGCAACTTCTACGCCACCGGAACCGCCGGCAATCAGACCAATGGCACGGCGTTGATACCGCCCGTCGCGCTTGGCGCCGATACCGATACGGCGGCAGTCACGGGGTTCTGGGCGCGGGCCGCGCTTCCGGCCAACACGGCCGGCATCGTCGTTGAGCATCCGGACAACCGCAACGATCAGGGCCAGACCACCAAACTGGTCTACGACACCACGCCCGATCCCACCCGGGAGGATAACAACCTCTGCGGCGGCGTTCTCTTCGACGTGCGTGCCCTGCTCCATGACTCCACCAACGGATTGTCGGTCGGACGGGCGGAAGGCCGATTGGCCCGGACGCTGCGTGTGGCGCATATCTTTGCCGAAGGGACGGTGGGATGCAGTCTGCGTGTCGCCTACCGGCAGAACGACCTGCCGTTCCGGGGCTGTGCTGACTCACTGGAACTGTATCGCTTCAACGTAAGGGAATACTCGACCCGCCGATGGCAGCCTGCTGTCGAAGGCAACGTTGTGAACGCCACCTTTACGAGCAACGACGTTCGCCGCGTGGATGGCCCCCCGGATGGGGTGCTTGGGCACTATGGCGTGGACACCGACCAGCATGTGGTGTGGGCCAATTTGAATTACAGCGGCGATTTCATCGTCACGGTACAGCCACCGCCGACCGGCACGAAGATCTTCATCCGGTAACTCCCGTTCATGAAAGGGCGCACCATGTATTCGATTGACCGGAAAGAAGTCGGCGGGCGTCTCGTCGTCGTCCTCTGCGCGGCGTGTCTGTGCGGCGCCACGGCATGGGGTTCCGGCAAGGTGGAGTTGGCAAGCAAGGGGCAGCCCCGGGCGATCATCGTGATCGCCGACAACCCCACCCGGCCGGCACAGGTGGCGGCGTTGGAACTCCAGCATTACGTCCGGAAGATGACGGGTGCGGAACTGCCCCTGTTCGTCGAGTCGAATGCGCCGGCAGTGAACGAGGCGCCACGCCGCGTGCTGGTGGGCGAAAGTCGCGAGACCCTCGCGCTCGGATTGACCAACACCGGCTTTGCGGTACAGGAGTACCTGATCCGGACGCGCGGGCAGACGCTCATCCTGATGGGGCGTGATGCGGAGGAGTATGGCCCGGTCAGCTACGAGCAGAACGGGCTCTGGCCAGGGGCAGGGAGTCAGGGCGATCCACTCTTCACCCCCATGGGCTCGCTCTACGCGGTGCATGACTTCCTGGAGCACTGCGGTGTGCGCTGGTACCTGCCGGGTGAGATTGGCGAGGTGTGCCCCCGTCTCGACCGGCTGGCAGCCTCCCGGCTCGATCGGCGAACGCGTCCCTGGACTCGCTATCGGAATAGCTCCCGCCTCGTCCACCGCGAGCCGTTCGCCTTCTACGGGCACGCCGATCCGGACGCGCACATCAGAGTGCCTGCGCGCGAGATGACCCTGTGGTTACTGCGCATGAAGGTGGGCGGAAGCTCGTTTACCTGCAACCATTCGCTGGGCAGTTACCCGAACCGCTTCGGAAAGACCCACCCGGAATGGTGGAAGGAAGGCAAGCCGACCGGCGCCTGGCCGCATCCCGACTATGCTAATCTGGAGTTCATCGAACAGGTGAAGCGCGATGCGCTCGACTACTTCGACGGCAAGTTCCCGAACGGGCGTTATCCCGACGGATCGCGTATCTTCGCCGACGCCGACTACTTCGCCGTCATGCCGGACGACGGCCGCAAGGGACTCATCTGGTCCGCCGCGGGGGAGGCCCTGCGCAACAACGATCCGGCCGTGCAGTCGGGCTTCAGTTGCGGGTGGGGCAGCGACTTCGTGTTCAATATGGTACGCCAGGTCGCGTCGGCCGTGGCCGAGAAGCATCCCGGGAAGATGATTTCCTGCGCTGCCTACGGCCCGTATGCCTATCCGCCCCGGCAGCGCGATAACTTCCCGACCAACATCGCGATCCAGAGCTGCGGCTTCCTGCAAGGGGCGTTCGACCCCAAGACCTGGTCCGCCGAACGGGAGAACCTGATGGCATGGAGCAAGCTCGCGTCTGAGCTGTACACTTGGGAATACTATCTGGGTCAGATGGGCTCCGGTTTCACGTCCTTTCCGTACGTCTACCCTCGTCAGATCGCGCGGGCGATCCGCTGCATGCGGGAAGCCGGAGTTCGGGGCATGTTTTTCGAGGCCTGCGCCGCGCCGGCGAAACCCGGCGGCCGCTGGAGCGACGGCCTCTTGGCGAACCCCGCCGAGGACCTGCTGAATCACTACGTCACCTGGAAAATGCTGGTCGACGCGTCCCTCGACGTCGACCGCCTTCTGAACGAACATTTCCGGCTGTTCTACGGTCCGGCGGAGAAACCCATGCGCGAATTCTTCACCCTGATCGAGACGCGCTGGGAGGGTTCGGCCTCGCAGCAGGCCGGGGACCCGGCCGCACGGGATGCGGCCCCGCAGGAAGAGTCATGGACGCCCCTGTGTCCGGCCCATGTCCTGGCGCGTCTGCGCGCACTGATCGATCAAGCCGCCGCAGTTGCCACGGAGGAGCCCTATCGCGCCAGGGTACGACTCATGCACGACGCGATCCTCCGCCAGGCCGAACGCAACTTCCGGCGCGCCCAGATGCGGCATGCCCCCCGCGCGCGGCTTCTCGCCACGCCGGTCGCCGCGCCGCCGGCGCTGGACGGGCGCACGGACGACGCGGCCTGGACTAACGCGGTCTTCACCGCCGCGTTCGTGACGCCCTTCGGCGAACCGGCGGCGGACCCAACAAAGGTCGCGGTCCTGGTCGATGCCGACGGGCTGTACGTGGCCCTGAACTGCGGCCGGGGAACGGGCAGGGAGGGAATCACCAACGACAGCGTGACGGTGGTCCTGGACGTCGGCCGCAGCCGCACCGACGCCATGCTCTTCACGGTTGACGCCGCGGGCCGCCTCACGCGCGAGCGCGCGGAGGGGACCAACGCGGTTCGCCGGACGGGCGAACCGGCCGTCACCGCGGCCGCCGGGCCGAAGGGCTGGACCGCCGAACTGCGTGTGCCCTTCAC
>JAQULY010000279.1 GCA_028718445.1 Kiritimatiellia bacterium | reverse complement strand
AAGCGACGTGCGGTGATGGCGTATCCTTCGGCTATGGCCACGTAAAGCGGATCGGGATAGGATGCGTCCTTGGCGCCCATGAACAGGCTGACACTACCGGTGTCACTGCGCTCTTCATACAAGCCCTGCATTGTCCGCAGGTACGCGGCGCCTCCCGCGACGGACAGCGGCACCAGCGCCGCCGGCGTCGGCAGCGCGTCGGGTGGATCGTAGGTCAGCAGAAAGAGATGCGCGGGGCGGTTCACGTCCACGCCGGCCATGCCGGGGGTCAGCAGCAGCGCGCCGGCCTGGCGCTGGAGCAGCGTCAGGGCGTCGGGAGCGTCAATCGCCTGCAGACCCAAGGCTGCGCGCGTCAGCAAGTCGTCATAGGAGTCGCACGAGATCACCGCCAACGGGCGAAGCTTTCGGTATTCCGCGTCGGCGCGTCCAGGCGGCAGTGTCAGCACGGCTGCCAGCAGCAGGAACAGGCAATTTTTCAGTCTGGTGACCACTTGTTTTACTCGGAAACGGGCGCGATCTCGTGGAGTAACGACTCGATCAGGGCGATCAGCTCCGGGTTGGCGGTGACGCAGCGCTGCTCTACGCGATTGAGCCGGCAGATGAAGACGGCCACGCCGGGGACATCCGCGGGCAGGCGCTCGCGCTTGGGGCGCGACGGTTCGCGCATGATGCCGGCATCGGCAAACCGTTGCAGCACGGCGCGCGCCTCCGCAGGTGTCATGCCGAGGTTATTCTCGCTGGCATCGGCCCACTGGGCATGTTCGGTGTCGGTGGCAAAGTCGTTGGCCACCAACGGACTTTTGCCGGTTAGGCACCTTACCGAACCGGCTGCGGAAATGTTGATCCGGCACGGCGCCCGCGTCGCGTCCGACGGGCGGTAACTGATGCTCATCCAGTTCAACTGGGAGTCGTCCACTACGAAACGGGCGTCGGAGTTGGTCCAGGTGGCGCATCCCGCCAGCATCGCCAGCGCGGCGACGGCGGCCCAGGCCACCAGTTGCCGTCCCGCAGCACCGCTACCTTTGAAGACGAAATGCATGATGCATTGTATCCTACTCGCTCCGCCGGTCACGAGCTAATAGCGGCTCCTGCTCACATGCACCCCGCTCGCATCCTGCCTCACCGACCCATTACGGCTCATTCCAGACCCTTGTCGAGCAGGCACTGGCGTATGGAACGGCCGGTCTCGAGCGCTTCCTTGGCGATCTCGGCGGCGCGGTCGTAACCGAGGCGCGGCACCAGTAGGAGCGCGGGAGCGGTGGAAGCCTCCAGATGCCGGGCGCAGGCGGCGGCATCGGCCGTGAGCGTCTCGATGCAGGCCGTCCGCATCCGCGAGACAGCCGCCGCCATAAGTGTGAGGGAATCCAGCAGGGCCTCGGCGATCAGCGGCAGGAAGGCGTTCAGTTCCAATTGACCGTTGGAGGCAGCCAGGGTGATTGCGGTGTCGTTGGCAATGACCTGCATGGCGCATTGCGCGACGCACTCGGGAATGACGGGATTGACCTTACCCGGCATGATGGATGAACCGACCTGGAGCGCCTCAAGCCGGATTTCGCCGAGGCCGCCTTGGGGGCCTGAATTCATCAGACGCAGGTCGCCGGAGATTTTCAGCAGGTTGACTGCGCAGGACTTCAGCAGTCCGGAAACCTCCACGCAAACGTCGTTGTTCTGCGTCAGGTCCATGGGATACTCGGCGCGCGCCAGGCCGAGACCCGTCAGTTCGCGCAGCACCTCCGTGACGCGGCAGGCGTAACGATGCCCCGCGGTCGCGCCGGTACCGATGGCGGTGCCGCCGAGATTGATTTGCCGCAGGCGTTCCTCCCCCTTGTAAATGCGCCAACGGTCACGGGCGATGGCCTGAGCGTAGGCGCCGAAGGACTGCCCCAGCGACATGGGCGCCGCATCCATTAGTTGCGTCCGCGCCAGCTTGGGAATTTCCGCGAAGTCCTGTTCCCGCTTTTGCAGCGACTCCTGCAGTCGGGCCAGTTCCTCGCTCAGTGCGCGCACGCGGCGGATGGCCGCGATACGCAGGGCGGAAGGATAAACGTCATTGGTGGACTGTCCGCGATTGACGTGGTCGAGTGGGCTCACGCGCGTGTAGTCGCCAAGGTTGCCGCCGAGACCGAGAATGGCCAGGTTGGCAAGCACCTCGTTGACATTCATGTTGGTCGAAGTGCCGGCCCCGCCTTGCAGCGCGTCGGTCACGAAGGCGTCGTCATGCCGTCCGGCCAGTACCTGGTCGCAGGCGCCGGAGATGGCGTCGGCGAGGGCAGGGGAGAGATCGCCAAGTTCCTTGTGGGTCAGGGCGGCGGCCTTCTTGATCAGCACGATGGCGTACACGAGTTCGAGCCGCACGCGCCGGCCGCTGAGAACGAAGTTCTCAAGCGCGCGCTGCGTGTGAATGCCGAAAAGCGCAGCGTCGGGCACCTGCTTGGCGCCAAGCGTGTCGCGTTCGATTCGCATGGGCATGGTTCAGACACTGGCCGCCGTGCGGGCGAGATCGAGCATGGGCTTCAGCACTGTGTAAGCCACGATCAGCACCGCCAGCCCGACCAGCAGAATCAGGGCGGGCTCCAGCAAAGCGAGAATCCTGGTCAGACGCGCTTCGTAAGCCTGACGGCAGCGCTGTGCGGCCTGGGACAGCATGTCGTACAGGTTGCCAGCCGATTCGCCTACGCGCACCCATTCCGTGAGATGCGGCGCCAGTGGCGGCAGCGAGGCCATGGCGGCAGAAAGGCTCAGACCATGCCGCACCTGTTCAGCCTGCGCGCTGGCGAGGGCCGCGACCCAGCGGCTGCCCGTGGCGGCGCCGGCCGTGGCCAGCGACTCCTGAGGAGTCACGCCGGCCTGCACGAGCAACGCCATCGTGCCGGCGAAACGCATGCTCCACAACCTTGTCACGATCGCCCGCGCGAACGGCAGCCGCAGACTGGCCTGCTCCAGCCGCGCGGCCAGCGCTTCGTCATCGCGCGCGGCGCGCCGCGCCCACAGCCAGGTGGCGGCCGCCGCAGCGATGGCCAGCAGCACTGCCAGCATCACGCGTGGCCCCAGCGTGGCGACCAGGCGCGTCGCCGGCGGCAGCCCGCTCCCGAACTGCGCGAACAGGCGTGTCGCGCGAGGCAGCACCACGAACATCATCAGACTGAGCAATCCCGTGGCCAGCACCAGGACCGTCACCGGATAGAGCAGCGCGCCGCGCAACCTCTCGGCCACACCGCGCTGGGCGTCCAGGAAGTCGGCCAGTTGCTCGAGCAGTTGCCCCTGCAGTCCGGCTTGCTCGGCCGCCTGCAGGGCCGCGCGCTCGAAGGGCGGCAGGCGCGGCGTAAGCTCGGCCATGGCCGCATGCAGCGCCTGTCCTTCACGAATGCGGGCGCGCAGACCTGCCAGAAAACCGCAACTATGCTGGTCGGTCTGTCCCTCCTGCATGAGCATGCCGAGGGCGCGTTCCAGATTGAAGCCGGCCCGCAGCAGGACGCCCAGTTCGCGGTACAGGCGGGCTCGGCCTTCGGCGCGCAGGCGGCCGCAGAGCGCGGCTGGTGCCAGCGTTTCGGTCAGAATGCCGCGATCGTCGAGCGCCGAGCGCGCCAGCTTGGGCGAATCGGCCTCGATCCAACCGCGTTGGCGCCGGCCGGCGCGATCGCGTCCGCGATAGGTAAAGACGCTCATACCGCCAGCGCCCCAGCCGCCTCGCGCAGGTCGGTAGTGCCGGTCCGCAGCTTGGCGACGGCATCGTCCTCGAGCGGGCGCATGCCGGCGGACATGGCCACCTGGCGAAGCTCGGCGGCGTCCAGGCTGCCCTGCCGGATGGCGGCGCGCACGGCGGGACCGCAGTTCATCAGTTCGAAGATGCCCGTACGGCCGACGTAGCCTTCGAGGCAACGATCGCAGCCGCGCGCGCGCCAGAGCGGCACACCGGACAGTCGCTGCTTCCAGGCGGCTTCCAGATCCACGCCGGCGGCCGCCTCGTCCCAGTCGCAGCGCTGGCGGCAGGTTGGGCACAACGCCCGCACCAGCCGCTGCCCCAGCACGCCACGCAGACAGGAGGCCAGCAGGTAAGGCTGCACACCCATATCGGCCAGGCGCATGACCGCGGCGGGTGCGTCATTGGTGTGCAACGTGGTGAAGACCAGATGGCCGGTGAGGGAGGCGCGCACCGCGATCTCGGCGGTTTCCGCATCGCGCATTTCGCCAACCAGCACGACATCCGGATCCTGGCGCAGGATGTGGCGCAAGCCGTTCGCGAAGGTCAGCCCGATCTTGGGCTTGACCTGAATCTGGCCGATTCCCGGCAAACGGTATTCGATGGGGTCCTCGATGGTCAGAACGTTGCGGCGGGAGGCATCAATGCCGCTGAGCGCGGAGTAGAGTGTGGTGGTCTTACCCGAGCCAGTCGGTCCCGATACCACGAGCATGCCGTTCGGGAGCCGCAACAGGTGCTGGATGTCCAGCAGCGTGCTGTCATCCATGCCCAGCGCGGCGAGCGGGAGACAGGCGTCCTCGCGGTTGAGCAGGCGCAGCACGACGCGCTCGCCGTCGGCGACCGGCACCGTCGAGACGCGGATATCCAGGGCGCGATCGCCGACGCGCACTTGCGCCATGCCATCCTGCGGCAGACGGCGCTCGGCAATGTCCATGCGCGCCATCACCTTGAGACGCGAGACCAGCGCAGCCTCGAGGTTTTTCGGCGGAGCGGCGCTGTGATAGAGCACGCCGTCAATACGGTAGCGCACCGCCAGCCGCGATTCGAAGGGCTCGAAGTGAATATCGGAAGCGTGTTGCTTGACGGCTTCCAGCAGAATCAGATTGACCAGGCGGGTAACGGGCGCCGCCTCGGCGGCCTCCAGCAGATCGCTGACGCGCGAAGGCGACGGCGCGGTCGCGGGGGACACGCCGGCCGCGTCCCCGAGAAGACGGATGTAGCTGCCCGCGTCCTCATCGGTGCGCGCCGCGTAACAGCGCTCGATTGCCTCCAGCACGGTCGCCTCGGCGGCCACCACCGGGCGCAACGCGCACCCGACGACCAGCGCCGCCTGGTGGTGCGATTCCACCTGGGTCGGGTCGGCGGTGAGCAGGCAGGCCTCGCCGCGCAGGCGGATCGGCAGCAGCTTGTGAGTACGCGCCCAGCTCACCGGCAGCGCGGCCACCAGGCTGGGCGCCAACATGTCATCCTCGACGCGCTCAAGGTGTTCCAGCCCGAGCTGGTCGGCCGCGCGCCGCGCCTTGGAGGCGGCGCCGTCGCCATGCGCGGCATCCGGAACGTTACTGCTGCCGGGGCGCTGCTGCATCGCCAGTGATTCCCGTTTTGGTGCGCCAAGCCTGCGTGGCCTTCTGCGCGTCGGCGGGCGCGGCCACGATGGTGGGGGTCACCAGTATGAGGAGGTTGGCGCGCTTCTCCACCTCGCTCTTGTAGCGGAACAGCCAGCCAAGCAAAGGAATGTCGCCAAGGATCGGAATGCGGTTGTCCACCACCTGGCGGTCCTTGCGCGTCAGACCGGCGATCACAATCGTCTGACCGTCGGGCACCGTCACCGTGGTGTTGGCGGTGCGCTTGGCGATCGTGGGTGTAAACTCGGTTTCGCTGGAACCGGCGCTGATCACCGACTCGATGCTGGGGTTGAGCTGCATGCGCACCAGTCCGCCGGGAATGACGTGGGGCATCAGCTTGAGCTTCACACCCACCTCCTGGCGCTCGATGTTCTGGATGACATCGCGTGCCGTGCCCGATCCGCCCTCGATGGTGGACTTGAGGATCGGTATCTCGTCCACGATGCTGACCGTGGCCTCGACGTTGTTCTGCGCCTGCAACGCGGTCTCCGACAGGATTTCGACGTCGCCGCTCGACTTGAGCGCTTCGATGTTGATGATGCCGGGATAGCCCACGATCAAGCTACCGTCGGCGGCCGTGCCGGTGGCGTGCGCCACGGCGGCGTGCAGCCCCTGCGGCAGAATGCCGGCCGCCGCGTCGTCCACCAGCGTCCGTCCGGCCGGATCGGGCGTCAGGCGCGTGCCGCCGCTCAGCGTGGTCTCGCCCTCCTCACCGGGGCGCGACAGCGCCGTGAAAGCGACGCCCCAGGTAAAGCCGGAACTGTCGGCCACCTCGGCGATCATGACGCTGATCTGCACTTGTTCCGGCACGCGGTCGAGTTGCTCGACCAGTTTCCGCACGATTTCAAAATCGTTGGGTGTGGCGTCCACCAGCAGGGCATTGTTGGCGGCGCTGGCCTCGACGGCGATGCGGCGCACGCTCTTGCCGTCGGCCGCCTTGGCGGCGGATTTTTCCAGCAACGAAGAGATGCTCTTGGCGGCGTCTTCAGCCTTCATGTATTGCAGCGGAATCGCGTTGAGGTGGCCTCGTCCGGTGGGGGTATCCACATCCAGCTTGGCGATCAGCGACTTGAACTCGGCGATCTGCGCGGTGGGGCCGACGAGGATCAGACTGTTGGCGTGCGGCGCCGGCACCGCCAGCCCGGCCCGCGCGGCGGCCGGCGAGACGGCGGGGGCGCCGGGCGCGCCCTGCAGGCGGCTGGCCAGTTGCTGCCCGGCCCGCAGGACGCCCTCCGCCACGGTCGTGTTGAGCTGGGCAGCCAAGGCCTCCGCATCCGCAAAACGCAGCGGCACCACCTCGGTCACGCGCGACAAGCCCGGTTGATCGAGTTCCGCAACCAGGACGGCCACGCGATCAAGCGTGCGGGCGGTGTCCGTAACCACCAGATGATTGCTCGATTCCAGGACCGAGATCCAACCCTTGCGTCCGCCGCCGCCCTCGAGTACGCGACGCACATCGTCGGCGGCGGCATGCTCCAGGCGGAAGACACGGGTGACCAGTCCGCTGGCGGGTTCGCCGGCCGCGGCCCCGACAGCCAGTCCGCCGCCCTCCGGCAGACGCACGATGCGGCATGAACCGCCTTCTTCAACCACGCTCAGACCGGCCGATGCCAGTACGGAGAGACCGAAGGCATAGACCTCCTCAGCCGGCAACTGCAACGGCACGCCGCCCGGCACGATCACGGTGAAGGCGGCGTCCACATCGCCCGCCACGGCGAATGGCCGCCCGACGGCGTCGCTCAGCAACTGCGCGAAGGCCTCCACCTTGACGCGGTCGAGAGCGCCGATCTCGATGTTGGCGGCACGCGCGGCCAGGGCACAGCACAGACACACGAGGGTCAGCAGCCGCGACGCGACGCACATGCCGGCGCGGGGCGCAGATTTCGCCGGGAAGCTCAACTTCGCGAATCGTTTCATAGTGTGTGTCCTCGACTGGATGTTTGCCGGCCGCGCCGTTCAGGTTGGCTGGCGAATGTCACATGGTGCCGCGTGTGGACTGCTCGATAAAGCTGGTAAGGTGCCGGATTTCAAGACTGTCGGGGACTTCGGCGCGGATACGCTCGATCG
>JAQULY010000278.1 GCA_028718445.1 Kiritimatiellia bacterium | reverse complement strand
CAGGGTCGAACGACTGCAGCGCCGCCATCACTCGGGGGGAGGGCGGATAGGGATTCTCGTTGGTGTTAAGTTTGACGATATCGGTTCCGGCCGGTTGCTCGCCCGGTGTGTAGGCGCGCATGGCGGCAACGTTCTTCGCGATCAGGCTTGCGGACATGTGAAAATCTGCCGGACTGAACCGGCCCTCATGTTACCCCGAGGGTAAAATATCAAGAATTTTTTAGTATATGGCGGCATTAGCATCGCGGGCAAGCAGGAAGTGGACAAAAAAACGGTGCGAAATGTGGCGCGACCGAGGTGATGTTGCGATATAATGTTCTTCCAATGGTTGCAGGTTACTGCCGATCGGCAGTGTGACAAGGTAGGCGTACGACGTCCCCAGCGGGGCATTAGGGAGCGGTATGGCAGCGATTGACACTCTTCTCAAACACATGGTGAGTCGCGGCGCGAGCGACGTGCATCTTTCCAGCACGTTCAAGCCCTACCTGCGCATCCACGGTGTCATGGAGCGGCAGGAGGAATGGCCGGTGCAGACCAGCGACGGCATCATGGCCATGTTGACCGAGATCATGCCGGCCCACAACCAGCGGCAGTTCGAGCGCGAGTGGGACACGGACTTCGCCTATGAAGTGGCGGGAATGGGGCGGTTCCGCGTCAACGTCTTCCACGACCGTTTCGGCGCCGGCACAGTGATGCGTTTGATTCCATCGGTGGTGCCAACCATCGAGCAGCTCAATCTGCCGCGCGCGCTGCGCGAGTTCTGCTATCTCTCCAAGGGACTCGTGCTCGTGACCGGTCCCACCGGCAGCGGCAAGTCCACCACGCTGGCGGCCATGGTGGACCATATCAACCGCAACCGCACCGAACACGTGATCACCATCGAGGACCCGATCGAATTCATTCACGAGCCCATCCGCTGCCTGATCAACCAGCGCGAGGTGCACCGCGACACCACCGGCTTCGCGCGCGCGCTGCGAGCGGCCTTGCGCGAGGACCCGGATATCGTGCTGGTCGGCGAAATGCGCGACCTCGAGACGGTCGAGATCGCGATCGAGACGGCCGAGACCGGACATCTGGTGTTCGCCACCGTGCATACCAACTCCGCCGCCACCACGATTGACCGCGTGATTGACAAGTTCCCGGCGCAGCGGCAGAACCAGATCCGTTCGCTGCTGGGCGATTCGCTCAAGGGCGTAGTGGCGCAGACGCTGTGCCGACAGATTGGCGGCGGGCGCATTGCGGCCTTCGAGGTGCTGGTGGTCAACATCCCGGTGGCGTCGCACATCCGCGATGCCAAGACCTTCATGATCCCATCGGTCATGCAGACCAGCCGCGAAATCGGCATGCAGACCTTCGGCGAAGAGCTCGCCAAACTGGTGCTGCACGGCAAGATCACGCCCGAGGAGGCCTACATCAAGGCGGTGGACAAGGAAGACATCCGCATCAGCCTGGAGAACAACGGCATTGCGCTGGATTTTCTGAAGAACAAGGAGACGGCCGGACCGGATCGCACGAACGAGGTGCAACTACTGATCTCGCAGTTGCGCGCCACCCTGAAGGAACGCCCCGACGACGTCAACGGTCTGAACGATCTCGCCTGGGTGCTGTCCACGACCGCGGTGGATGCGTTGCGCAACGGTCGCGAAGCCGTACGGCTGGCGGAGCGCGCCGCCAAGCTCACCAAGCACGAGGAAGTCGGCGCGCTGGATACGCTGTCGGCCGCCTACGCCGAAACGGGCACATTCCGCCGCGCCGTGGAAACGGCGCAGCAGGCGCTGGAACTCGCCAACGAGAAGCATCTCGCGGAAATGATCGGACCGTTGAGCATGCGGCTGAAACTCTACCGCGACGGTCGTGCCTACCGCGACGTGTGAGCGCTTGGATGCTCAGCGGAAAGTCGGCAGGTATCTGCGGTAGGCCTTGTAGTAGTCCGCCCAGATGGCGCGTGCCTGCGTGATGCTGCGCACGTACGGATCGAGGCAAAGCGCCTGCGTCGCTAACGCGGCATCTCCCTCCACCACCGCCTTAACCACCATCTCGTGCACGGCGATCTGGCGCCGACAGACCTCGGCGGGCCCCATGGGCAGCTCACCCACGTGCACACTGCGGATGTCGCCACCCTTGATCACGACGGGGCGATCCACGATCGCGTCGTAGGGCAGATTCGAGGCCGCGCCATGGTTGAGGCCCACGCACGCGTCGAGATACAGCAGTTCGTTGGTTTCCAGGGCGCAGATGGCGGCGCAGGGCGCCTCGCGATAGTAGGGCGCCACGTGATTGCGCGGAAAGGGCGGCTTGCCTTCGACCTGTCTACCCATCAGATGCTGCATTTGCATCGCGTGGTCAATCGCCTTGGCCTTGGCGGCGATCTGCGGCTTCAGATAATGGTCCTTGAACAGCACGCCGAAGCCGCGATCCTTCCACTCGTGCGGCTCATAAAAGAACGACATATATTCGAGCACGTGGTCGTCGTAACCGATGGGGTACATGCCGAAGGTCTTGAACACCTCCAGGCTGAAATTCTGTGACGGCAGATGCCGCTCAGGGTGATTTTCCAGCCAGTACTGCGACTTGCGGATGCGTTCGCCGAACTCCTTCAGATAGCTCTGGCCGGTGCCGCGCCGCCGCAGGTCGAACAGCCAGTTCAGGTGGTTGATGCCGACGCTGACGCACTCCAGCTCGCCGGGTTTGAACCCGAGCATCTCCGCCACCACGCCCATGACGCCATGCACCTGGTGGCAGAAGCCGGCGCTCTTGACGCGCGTGTACTTGAGGAAGTATGTCAGCAGTATGGATTCGGGATTGGTGAAGTTCAGCAGCCAGGCGTCCGGGCAGATGCGCTGCATCGCTTTCACGACCGGCATGAAAAGCCCGATGTTGCGCATGGCATGAATCTGTCCGCCAGGGCCGCCATTCTCGCCCATGTACTGCTGACAACCGTGTCGTTCGGGAATCTCGATATCCTGCAGCCAGAAGGGATTGCGGTTGATCTCGCACGACGCGATCACATAGTTGCAGCCCTCCAGTGCCTTCTCCAGCACGGTCGTGGCCTCGACCTTGATACCCAGCTTCTTCTCCCGGACGATCTTGAGCACGCTGCGGCGCGCCAGATCGAGGCGCTCCTTGTCCAGGTCCACCAACGTGAAGATGCAGTCCCGCAGCACCTTGTGTTCAAGCGTGGTAGCCACCGAAATGGTGAATCCCGACCCGGCACCCAGCATTACGATCTTAAGTCTTTTCATATCGTCGCTCGAATCTCTTGCCTGCACGTGTTGTCAGGCAGTTTGCCATTAACCGCCCAGCGCATGCAATAGCGGCGTTCCTTCGGCTCCCAGGTCGCGAGCGTAACGCCGTAGTTCGGCCTCGTCCTCCAGTCCTTCGCGTACATAGGCGCCATAGGCCAGCCGCATGGCCTGCACGCCCGCACCCGGACCATCAGGATGACTGTACACCGACGTGCCTGCCAGGAACATCCTGCCCTTCCGACCCAGCAGCTTCATGTTCCGCCCGATGTTCGCCGGCCCCATGCCCCCCGCGATAGCCAGCGTCATGCCGCGATCGCCATCGAGGCCGTTCGCGCGCAGGCAGCGCAGGATTTCGCCTTTCTCCGGATCGTCCGGCTTGAGATAACCGCCCATGGTCGTGAGCTGCATGAAGGCCGCCCCGTAGAGTCCCGCGAACAGGTACGTCACGCGCGGGTCCAGGCCCCAGACGGACGAGCCCGTGAACACGTTCATCCCCGCCGTATGCGCATACACCGGCACATCGAATTCCTCGACGATTTCGGCCATCTTCGGGAACCCGCCGGCATAGTAGGGCGAGAACATCAGGGCATTGGCGCCGGCATCGAGCGCTGCCCGCGCATAGTCGCGCAGTTGGTCGGCGTCGGTTGTGATGTGCGGCGCGAACAGAAAGCGCGGCCCCTTGGGGCGGCCCTCGCGGCTCAGGTCGAAGCCGTGGGCACGCAGATCCTTGACCACCCGCCCGACGTAGCGTGGCAGTTCTCTGATGGTCAGATGCATGTTCTCATCGGCCTTGGTGAAGCGCGCGCCCGCCACCGCGGCCTCCACGATGCAGCGCGAGAAGAGCTCAGGCGTGAGGCCCGTCTTGGGTTTGACAATCGTGCCAATGATGGGTTCGTCCGGTGCGAGCGCCAGGTACTCGCGAATGCGACGGTGGCTCCAGGACTGCCCGGGAAACCTGCGGCGCAGCGCCGCCGGCAGGCGGATATCTACGATCCGCGCGCCTCGCAGGAACGAAAACGCCGAGAACGGCTCGCTCGCGATAGCCATCAGCAGTTGCGCCAGTGGCGGCTTGCCGTCGGCGCGCTTGTCGAAGAAACGCAGCGGGTAGGCGATCGTCACCAGGCCGCTCTCCAGGCCTTGCCCGGCATCGTGCGCCAGCAGCGCGATGTCCGTCGCCCAGCTCATGAATTCGTCGTATCCGCACGGTTTGACGCACGCCGCGTCGCCTTCCTTGGCCCAGGACTTGAGCGTCCCATGTTCGAGCACCATCCGGGCGGCATGGGCGAGGCCCTCCATCGGCTTGCCGCGATGCGCGACCTCGAAGTAGTAGGTGGCCTCCACGGCCGCGCCGCGACTGTTGTCGCGGCCGGCGTTGAGCGCCGTTAGCGCACGCCGGCGCGCGTCCGCGCGCCCGATTGGGGCGCGTCCGATGTAGGGATGCAGAAGGCGAAGATAGAGATCCGATGCGTTCACGCTTGCCACTCCTCATATGCGCGCAGCACCTGCGCAACCAGCGGGTGTTCCGCCGACAGCCCCAGTATGGCCGGAATGGCGGCCCGCGCGCCCTCGGCGCTCAGACGGTCGCGCATGACTATACTGGAAGGGTCGTCCGGGCGCGAGTAACGCAGGGCGGCAGCCATCGCCAGCACAAGTTCGCGGCAGGGCGTGCCGTCCTCTATGGCCATCACGGCCGGCGCCACGAGCCGCTCCTCGTGCGAGAGTTTCCGCAACGGATCGCGCACCACCCGTGGAATGCCGTCGCGCAACGCCGCGATCGCGCCGCGCGGTCCCAGTTCCAGTCCGTAGGCGCGCGTGGCCTCGTGGCCGAAGCCGAAATGCCGGCCGACCACTTGCGCCAGTTCGTTAATCGCGCCAACCACGTGGCCCAGCACGACCGGATCGGCCACGGCCTCGTGAATGAAGTTGTGGCCGCGATGGAACCCCCAGTAGCCGCAAACGGCGTGCGCCCCGTTGTGCATGAAGAACTTGCGCGCCAGCCGCGCCTCCTGGTTGTCCACCAACTCCATGCCGGCCAGGTCCGGCGCAGGCCCCTTGAAGGCGGTCCGGTCCACCGTCCACTCGTTGTAGTCCTCGGCCAGCAGCGTCAGCGGATCGCCATCGGGAAGCGGCACGACGCGCGAGATCATGCAGTCGGGGAAACCCACGCGCGCCTCGGCATAGGCGGCCGCGTCGGGCGGCAACAGCGGCATCACCAGCCCCCGCAAGGTCGTCGAGCCGTGCTGCATGTTCTCGCAGCAGATCACGTTCAGCGGCTCGCTCACGCCCCGGGCGTGACGCGCCGCCACGATACGGGCGACCAGCGGCGCCACCGCCGGCAGGTTCGGGCTCAACAGGCAGGTCAGGATCAGCGGCACGCTCAGGCCTTCGCGCACCAGCGCATCGGTTTCGTCCACGCCATAGGCGCTAAAGCCGTCCACGTTGTAGGCGCTCTCGCCGTCCGCGCGGCACAGCCGCACCGTGTAACGTCCGGCGCGACACAGCTTTTCGACCAGCGCCCGGTCGCGGTCCACCAGCACGAGTTGCCAGCCGGCGGCATGCGCCACCTGCCCCAGTTGACCGCGCCCGCTGGATCCGGCGCCCAGGATCATGAGTCGCTTGGTCATGCCTTGACTCCGCGCTTGTAGTCGTCCTCGACGCGCACCACGTCGTCCAGAAACGGCGTCTGCACTTCGATCAGGCGCGTATCTTCCAGGGCTTCCAGGCGGTGACGCTGTCCGGGCGCGTTCTCGATGATGGTGCCCGGCCCGCACTCAAACGTCCGCAACTGGCCGTCAGGCTCCTGCAGTTCGGCTTTGACGCGGCCGGTATCTATGTAAATGTGCTCGTGCTTGCGCTCGTGATACTGCAGGCTGCTGCGCTGTCCCTTCTTGATGACGATAATCTTCAACGCATAGCTGTCGGTGACGGCGACCCACAATTCGCCGCCCCACGGTTTGACGACTTCCTTGACTGGTTTCACGATCATTGGCTGTACCTTTCCTTGACTCATCCTTGACTCTGCCCGGCCGCGCCCGCGGGCCGCATGCCCAACAGCGTTTGCGGCGTTTCGTAGGCGATGGTCCTGGCGATCGCCAGGGCCTCCGCCGGCGTGTACTGCGTCTGCCTGACCTTCTGTGCCAGCACCTCCGCCATCTGCCGCCGCACCAGGCTGGCCTTGGCGTAGGACCATTCCAGGCAGTAGGCATCCGAGAAGAAACCAACCTGTTTGTTGAGCGGCAGCATGTCGAGGCGCTCCGACATAACCTGGCACATGGCGCCCGGGAAGAAGCTGTGCCACCAGTAGCCCGCCAGGCTGAAGTTGGGCAGCTCGCGCGCCATGGTGCAGAGGGACTGATTCGCGTGCGTGCAGGCGGAAAACGCCTGAAAACGCACGCGCGGGTGGCGGGCGACGATGGCGGCCAGTTGCGCCAGGGTGCGCTGCGGTAGCCGGCTGGCAGTCTCGAAAGGCAGCGGCTCGGCGCCGATGGAGAACTGGAACACGAGTTCATGGCCGTGAGCTTCCAGGCATGTCAGCAACGCTTCGATGACGTAGGATGCATAGGTGTCGCGTTCGCTCGCGCCGGCCGTCTGACGTCGCGCCAGCGCCGCGCGCATCTCGTCGTCCGAAACCGAACGGTAGTCAATCTCGCTCGAAAATCCCGTGGCCTGCGAGAGCACCCGCCCATAGGGAATGTGGTCCACGTAATGGCGCACCGCGGCATGGGCATCTTCGAGCGTGCGAATGACACGCTTGGCCGGGGGACGTTGACCGCCGATCGGCGCCGGGCTGCCGGCGGAAGACATTTCCCAGCAGCGCTCCAGATCGTAGAGCGCGGTATCGAACTCGCCCCACTGACAGCGCGCCGGCATGCCCCATTCGAGCGCGTATTGCAGGAAATCGTCATCCTCGCCCTGACCGCGCCGCGCCCATTCGGTGCAGGCGCGGCCGATGTTGGCGCGGCGCACGATTTCCCGCTGCCAGGCACGATCGTCGGCGCGTTCGCGGATCATGCCGTCAAGTCGCTGCCAGTTGTGCTCGTCCACCGGCGCGTCCCAGCCGTAAAGATCCTTGAGAATGATGCGAATACCCCAGGCGATGTGCGTGTTGCGCGCTTGCGGGAGAAGCGGTATCGCCTCGCGCAGACGCCGGTG
>JAQULY010000277.1 GCA_028718445.1 Kiritimatiellia bacterium | reverse complement strand
GGGAGCCCTCTGCGCGTGCTGATCGTCATGCCCATGGGGTTCTATAACACTGTTGGAGGCTCCATGCTGCGCGAAGGCGTGGAGTTGTGGCAGCGATTGGACTGCCGGTGCCAGATAACGGACCGGCTGACTTCGGAGGTGCGCTCCAATCAATACGACGCGATTCTGATCAGCATGGGCAGAGAGACGCGACGCGCCTACGATCGCGGCTGGTCCGACATCGCCCCGGAACTGCGCGCCTGGATCGCGGAACGGGTGAAGTCCGGTCGGAGCGGTCTCGTGTACGCGTATCCGAAAGGTCCGACCGAGGAACTGACCGGCGTGTTCGAGCCGAAGGCACGCGTGTCATCCGAGTCGTTGCTGCGGGGATTTCCGACCGCGCTCATGCACGGCGTGGATGGGAGCAACCTGAAGGACATCTATATCTGCTACGCGCTCGATGACGCGTTCTTTGTAGATCGCCGGAATTTGGCGGAGAACGTTATCGAAGCGTTCAGCACGAACGGCGTACGGTCGGTCAGGCTTAACTACCAAAAGAAGGGGGCATGGCTTCCCAATATGGCATTCACGCCGGACACGGAAAAGATCGTGCCGGCCACGGATACGCACTACGACTATTGGCAATCCCTGCTGGCGCGGGCCGTTTTGTTCGCGGCCGGCAGAGAGAATCCGACCGTCATCCGATCCGTCGAACTAAGCGACGACTCCTGGACGGTCAATGTGGATCGGGCTCCAAAAGGAGCCACCCTCTGGTATCGGGCGCGCGACCTCTGGGGACGCGTCTACGCCGAAGGCAATGTCCGCCTGAGCAAGGACAAGACGATTCTGGCCGGCAAGCCACTGCCGCCGCGCACGGCCTTGGATGTCGTCGCGAAAGATGTCAACGGCAAGGCGCTGGACTGGTATTCGGCCTGCACGCCTCCGGCATCGGCCGTCAGGATTGCCAAGGTCGCGCTCGATAAGGATGCGTATCGAAAAGGCGACACCATTTCAGGCAAGGCGACCGTGGTTGCCGACCGCGCCGACGACTATACCCTAATCGTCTATCTGGCCGATCACAAAGACCGGCGACTCGTCAGCCGCAACATCCCTTGCGCGCTGAGCCAGGGAGAGACGACGCATGCGTTTGAGCTGACGATTCCGAATTCGTCCGATTCCCTGCTGATGCGTGTGGACGCGCTGCTGATGGACGGCGCTCGCATCGTGGACCGCCGTGGCGCGGACTGTCCGATTCCGGACGAAAAGTTCGAAGGTTTTTACGCCCAGGTCTACGGCGGCGGCGGAAACCGCCTGACGGAGCGGCAGTCTGCCTTGCGGTTCCGCGACGAATTCGGCATGAATGGGGTCATGGGTGCGGGCATTCTGCGCGCGCGGAATAATTTCCGAAGCATCGACTATTCCACCCACCTGGGATACGTGAACAGCGAGGAGGGACTGACGGCATTCTTGCAGGATTGGAGTGCCTTCTTCCCCGCGAATTTCCGGACTCCCCTGGAGGAAGTGAAAAAATACCGGCCCGTGTTCTACAGTCTGGGCGAGGAACACACATTCATGCTGCAGGGCAGCACCAACGCCGAGGGCGTGGCGCGCTTTCAAGGCTACCTGAAGGAGAAATATGCCGGCGACCTCGCGCATCTGAACACCGTGTGGGGAACCAACTACGCTTCCTGGGACCAGATCAAGATGGGACCCCCCGAGGTCGTCGACATGCTGAAGTTCAAGCCGGACATTCAAAAGTTCGAGAGCCGCCGATTCTTCGAACGGCTCTTCGCGGTCAAGCACGCCTTCCTGGCCGACTACATCCGCAAAGCGGATCCGCTGGCCCAGGTGGGCATTCATGCCGCCTGGGACACATGGTCGGGGCGCGGCTACGACTTCTGGCTCCTGAGCAAAGCCATGGATTCCATGATGTGTTACGAGGGCATGCAGAACCAGTACGCGCGTTCGTTCTTCAAGCACTATTACGGCTTCAACTACCACTACGGGCCGGGCAACGAAGCGGAAGTGCGCTGGAACTGCTGGTACGCGCTGATCAGCGGCGCGCATGGGATCAGTTGGTACTCCATGACCCCGGAATTCTGGGGGGCCACCGCCACGGACCTGAACCTCTCCAGCGACTGGGCCGCCTCCGCCTCGGAATTCAGAGCCATGCGCGAGATCGGCGACCTGCTGACTCGGACCGAGTACATGCAGGACCAGGTCGCCATCCATTACTCCTCCGATTCGCTCTGGCGCGGCGTGGTGGACATGAGTTGGTGGCACAACAATTACGCCAATCTGTTCTACGACGCCGGCGTGCCGTTCCGCTTTGTTTCCTATGAGCAACTCGGGGAAGGGGAACTGCTGAAGAAGCGGTACCCGCTGTTCATGATGGTGCACTCGATCAGCCTCTCGGCGGCCGAGGCCAAAGCCGTTCGGGATTTTGTGGCTCAGGGCGGCACGATCTGGGCGGATCTGATTCCGGGTGAGTATGACAACTTCGGCCGGAAGTTGGTGCAGCCTCAGTTGGCCGATCTGTTCACCAACCTGACCGACGTCGCCCTGGAAGGCGGCAAGCCGCTCAAGGTCGGCAAGCGCGGGCAGGGGACCGTGATCCTGGGCGACATCGGCAACTATTCCTATGATCGCAACGTGGGGAATCACCTGCCGGCGCAAGCCGTGGTGGATCGAGCGATCGGGCTCGCCAAGGCGAGTCGCGCCGCGCGAGTGGTGGATCTCAAGACCAAGGCGCTTGCCAACGGAGTCTGGACGGCCGGATACCGGCAGGGCCGGCAGCGCTATGTGGTGATGGCAAAAGACCATCAGCTTGCGGACCGGACCAAAGCCGCTGTCGCCGTCGAGTTCGGCGTGAAGGGACATATCTACGACATGCGCGCCGGCAAGTACTGCGGTCTTTTGGATAAGGTTGAGACGGCACTGGAGCCTACCTACGGCAAAGCGTTTTCCGTGTTACCGTATCTGGTGAAGAAGATCCGTGCTAAGATAGGCGCCGTTAAGCGCGGCGAAGATCTGGTGGCACACGTCGAACTGGTTGCCGACGGCAAGATCGAGGCCGACGAAACACATTTCCTGCAAGTGATGGCATTCGGGCCGGACGGAAAAGAGGTTACGGCCATGCGGCGCTTTGTCGGCATCCGCGTGGGCAAGGGCGAAGTCAGGCTTCCGATCGCGGTTGACGACCCCTCGGGCCGCTGGACAGTTGTCTTGAAGGACATGGCGACGGGGCTGACGCAACGTTTGGCCTATCGCTTGCCCTGAAGCGGCAGAATCACGTGGAGACAATGAGGAACGTATACTCGACTAAAGAACTGTTTGGTCTTGGAAAGCCCAAGACGATCACGGGCCGCCGTCGCGACCATGTCGCCTTTCCTCTCGGCGGCATTGGAACGGGCTGCGTCTCGCTCGGCGGCTGGGGACAACTGCGGGATTGGGAGATCGCCAATCGTCCGGCCAAGGGCGCCACTCTGGAGCACACGTTCTTCACACTGAGGGTGAATGCCGGGAAAGTGCCACCCATCGTCAAGGTGCTTCAGGGACCGGCCGGCGGCAATCTGTGCCATCACGGGATGAGTGGGCCCAACATGGCGGGCGAACAGCTACCGCACTTCCGGAATAACACCTTCACCGGTCATTTCCCCATCGCGCGGGTGGACCTCGATGACAAGTCGGTTCCCCTGGAGGTTTGGTTCGAGGCATTCAATCCGTTTATTCCGCTCAACGACAAGGATTCGAGCATTCCCGTTGCCATCTTCCGCTATCGTCTGCGGAACACGAGCCGTGGCCGCGTGTCGGGCGCCGTGTACGGCAATCTGCTGAACACGATTGGCGATAGAGGGAACATATCGCGGTCGCCGGTCAAGCGCAACGAAATGCGGACGGACCATGGCGTAACCGGCCTATGGTTGGGCGCCGACGGCATCGCTCCGGCCAGTCCCCGCTACGCGACCATGGCGCTGGCCACGACGTGGGAGGACGTGGCGGTCTGTCCGCGCTGGGAGGATCATACGCTGCTGCCATTCTGGAAGATGGTTTCCGGCGACTCGCCGATGCCGACGGACGGCAAGGGTTTCAACGGCACGGTTGCGGCCAGATTCTCGTTGTCGCCGGGCGAATCGGCGGACATCCCGTTCTTCATCGCGTGGCACTATCCGAATTGCGAATGGTATCCCGGGCTCGATAGCGACCGTTCCAACGCGCCAGACACGAAGAAGCCCGTGTGGAGAAATTACTATGCGACGGTCTGGAAAGACGCATGGGAGGTGGCGCGATACACGGCTGAGCACTACGACCGGCTACATGAGGAGACGCGGCGATTTCGCGACTCGCTCTATGCAACGACCCTGCCGCCCTACGTGCTCGACGCCATCGGGTCGCAGATTTCCATTCTGAAAACGCCCACTTGCCTGCGTCTCGAGGACGGCACGTTTTACGGGTGGGAAGGGTGTGGCGATACGGAAGGCTCCTGCGAAGGCTCCTGCACGCATGTGTGGAACTATGCCCAGGCGCTGCCGCACCTGTTTCCAGCGCTTCAGCGCTCCATGCGGCAGGCGGATCTCACGCATGCGATGCGGGAAGACGGCTGCGTGGAGTTCCGGATTCCGCTGCCGCTCGGAACGAAGATCGAGGCGTTCCATCCGGCCGCGGATGGGCAGATGGGTTCCGTGATCCAGATTTACCGCGAATGGCAGATCAGCGGCGACAACGATTGGCTCAGGCGCATGTGGCCCCTGACCAAGAAGGCGCTGGAGTTTGCCTGGAAGCATTGGGATGCGGATCGGGACGGCGTCATGGAAGGCATCCAGCACCAGACCTACGATTCCCAGTACTTCGGGCCGAATCCCCTGTGCGGCATCTTGTATCTGTGTGCGCTTCGGGCGGCAGCCAAAATGGCGGAGGCTATGGGTGAGCCGGACAAGTCCAGTGAATACCAGGCGCTGTTCGTCAAGGGAGCGGATTGGAGCGACCGGAACCTGTTCAATGGCGAGTATTATGAGCAGCGGGTTAATCCGGAAGCCATTCACGATCGGTTCGGCCGCGAACTCTGCCATGGACAGTTGTCAGAGGACATGGAGAAGGACGGCCTGTTCCCCGATTGGCCAAGAAGACAGATGGGGAAGGGTTGCCTGTCCGACCAGTTGCTGGGCCAGTGGCACGCGCACCTGTTGGGGCTTGGCGATTTGCTGAACGAAACCAACCTCAAGCGGGCTGCGCGGGCGATCTTCAAGTACAATTGGATGACCGACTTCACGAATCATGCGACCGTGGCGGGTCAGCGTGTCTATGCCGCGAATGAGGAGAAGGGCTTGTTGATCTGCACGTGGCCCAAAGGCGGCAGGCCTGGTCATCCCTCCCAGTATGCAGATGAAGTCTGGACCGGAATCGAGTACGCGGCGGCTGCCGAACTGATCATGGAAGGATGCCTGCATGAGGGCCTGAGCATCGTGCGCGGCGCGCGCGAGCGCTACACGGGGGAACACCGGAATCCCTGGGACGAGATCGAGTGCGGTCACCATTACGCCCGCGCCATGGCGTCCTATTCCCTGCTTCCGGCTCTCTCCGGATTCCTCTATTCCGCGCCGGACAAGAGCATGCAGTTCGCGCCGAAGCTGTCCGAAGCCAATTTCGCCGCGTTCTACTCGGTCGGTTCCGGATGGGGCGTCTATCGACAGAAGATCGCATCGGCAGAAATGTCGGTGGAAGTGAGCGTCTTGTACGGAAACCTGGAACTGACCAGTCTGCGCTTGGCTGTGCCGCGGAAAGTGAATGAAGCCACGGCAGCATGTGGCGGAAACAACATCGCGCTTGTGGTTAGGAAGGATGACAACCTGGCGCAAATAACATTCTCCGCGCCGGTGCAACTGGACGCGGGCAAGGGTTTGACGGTTACGTTTGGAATATGAAGATCGAAATACAGGAAGATGGACTCGTTGTTCGGACTCCCTTTTACACGGTTCGGCTCGCGAAAGAAGGCGGCCGGATAGTATCGCTGGCGCGAAAGGGTGGGCGTGAGTTCGTTTATGCGCCTGCCGGCGAACATTCTTATCTGCGGGGCGGCATGGCCAAGGAGATAGAGTGCGGCTTCCCCGGAGAAATGGCGCTCGGACTTTTCCAGGAAGAGATTCTCCCGCGCGAAGGTCCGGCTCTGAGAATACGCTACACCTATCACGGCAAGCGTGGATTTTTCATCGCTTGGGCGATGACGCTCGCCAAGACCTACACTTTTCGCGAAGACAGTCCGTCAATTCGCGTGGAACAGACGCTCTCCAATGCCGGTGAACCCGAACCGTTCGCGATGTTCCGCTTTCATCATGAAGTGCGGACGTCGTCGGATAGCGTCATGGTTGTGCCGACGCGAAACGGGCTGCTGGAACTTCCGGCGGCAGAACCGAAAGCCTGGTTCATTCGGGATTTCACGGAAGGGTTGGCCGGCATCTGGGATCGTCAGGACCGGGAGGCGCTGCTGTTCCTGCCCGAGTATGACGGCATTGCGCAGTTTCTGATCGGAGCCGGCAAGAACAGCGGGACGATCGAGTGGTACCAGCGGCCCTTCACGATCGGTCAAGGCGCGAGTTGGACATCTTCCCATGACATCCTTCCGGTGCGGTTGGAGTCGTTGGACGAACTGCCTTCGGTTCTGTCGGCCGCGGGTGCGGCCGTTGAGCCGCGGCGGCGGGATCGCCGGGCGCAAGCGCCGGTAGCCATCCGACCCGGTCGCCTTGAAAGCGACGGCGCCTGCAAGTCCTTCGAGAGAATCGCCGCCAACTGCGCCGCGAAGATGGCGGCGGCAACGGCGCCGGTGAGCGAGGATAACGTTCGATTGCCGGATGGGTCGGTGTGCAGCCGGGCCATTCGCACGCAACCGGGCGCGGGATGCGAGGCGATCCTGCCGGCAATGGATCCGATCCACGTACGGGCGCATGCCGTTTGGACCGCAAACGGGCCGGGCCAAGCCGAAGCGTTTCTGGGTTGTTGCGATCCGGAGGGGAATGTCTGCGCCACCGGCAAGCCTGTCACGTTAAGCATGTGGGATCCGGAGGGTTCGGTCGAACTCGATGTGAGCGCATGGGCCGGGAAGAAGTCACGGCTGTTCCTATTCGGCGAGAACGTGGCGTGGACGGCGTGGACGATCGAATCGGCCGCCGGCGTTCGGTCGCTCTTCGCAAGCAAGGTCACGCGAACGGAAACGGAAGACGTGCGAACGGATGCCTCGGTTTTGGAGGACGACAAGGCGACTCGCCTGTATGTTTCTCCTGCGGGATCGGATTCGTTTACTGGAACGATCGGGAAGACAAACGCGAAGAAGACGGACGGCCCGTTTGCGACTCTTGAGCGTGCGCGTCTGGCGGTGCGGGAACTGCCGAAGATCGGAAAGCAAAGACGGCCGATCGTCGTGACGGTCGCCGGGGGAACCTATGAGCTCAGAAAACCGCTGGTT
>JAQULY010000276.1 GCA_028718445.1 Kiritimatiellia bacterium | reverse complement strand
GATTTCCGAATACTGAACCGCAGAATACCGAAGTCCTTCATGGTCCGGTAGACGATTACGGACGACGATTACGGAGAACGAGGAGGCAGTTCCGAATCGTCAACCGTAATCGTCGCCCGTAATCGTCCACCGAAATGGACAGAAAAGGGGGGAGAAAGTCGAGAGAGGCTGTAGGCTGTAGGCTAAAGGGCGGAAGGCCGGAGGGCGGGTTTGGGGGAAGGCGTGACACTTATACGCCTACTCTTAACCGGATACCCTTAACCGGGTCGTCTTACACGAAAATCGTGCCTTGCTGCGGGGACAACGGTTTGCATACACTTGCGGCCGTTGCACAGTAACGACACGCTCTTACGTGCTCAGGAGACGGACCGATGCCACGCGCCATGACGCCACGGGAAACCTTCATCGCCGCGCTCGAACGCCGCCCCATCGAGGGGCTTGTACCGCATTTCGAACTGGTCTTCTTTCTCACAATGGAGGCTTTCGGGCGTGTGCACCCCACCCACCGCAACTACGCGCAGTGGGACCAGATGACGGAGGTGGAACGCACGCTACACCGGCGTGACGTGGCCGACCTCTACGTGACCACCTGCCGGCGCTTCGGCCAGGCGGGTATGCTGATACACTCGCCCGGCGGCTGGCAGGATGATGACACGCGGCGGGCGATCGAGCATATCCGCGAGTTGTCCGGGCAGGACTACCTGATCACGCTGCATGGCGACGTCACCTACTCGCTGCCCAGTGGCGACACCATCATGGACTTCGTGGCGAAGCTGGCCGACAAGCCGCAGGAGCTCAAGGACCAGGCCCAACGCGCCGTGGACGACGCGCTGGACATGGCCGCGCGCCGCAGGCAATGGGGCACGCTCGATGGGTTCTGCCTCTGCGCTGACTACTGCTTCAACGATAATCCCTTCCTTTCGCCCGCCATGTTCGACGAGTTCGTGACGCCCTACCTCCAGCGTTTGGTGGCGGGCTACCGCGAGCTGGGTTACTACGTCATCAAACACACCGACGGCAATATCATGCCGATCCTGGACGCCTTGGTTTCCGCCAAGCCGCACGCGCTGCACAGTCTGGATCCGCAGGGCGGCGTGGACCTGGCTGAAGTCAAGCGCCGCGTTGGCGACCAAGTCTGCCTGATCGGCAACGTCAATTGTGCAACCCTGCAGACCGGCACCGACGCAGAGGTTGCGGCGGAAGCGCGGCGCGCGTTGCGGCAGGGCATGCCTGGCGGCGGTTATGTCTTCGGCACCAGCAACTGCATCTACACCGGCATGAGCCTCGCGCGATACGAACTGATGCTCAAGGTGTGGCGCGAGGAAGGCGTCTACCGGCGCATACCTTGACCCTCCTCCGGTGTGCGTGCCATACTAGCGCGCCAGTGAGAAACAGGGACTCCAGCGACGCCCTTACGGCCATTCTGGCCATGCTGGCCGACGCCGTCACGATCTGGCTGGCGCAGATGGCCGCCGTCTGGCTGCGTTTCGACAGCGGCCTGTTCACGCTGTATTACGGTCGCGACACCAATCTCTACGGGAAGTACGCGCTGGCCGCGGCCGCGGTGTTGCCGTGCTATCTGCTGGTCTTTCAGGTGCTCAAGCTCTATTCGCGGCCGCAACAGGGCACGTTCGCCAACAAGCTGCCGCGCCTGGTGCGCGCCTGCATCGTGGGGGGACTGGGCGTCCTGGTGATCAGCGCGCTGATCCGGCGTCTGGTCGAATACTCGAATGGCGCGATTCTGACCTCGTTTGTCACCGTGACGGCAGCCGTGCTGCTGCAACGCGCCGCCATGTTCCGGCTGGAATTCCGCCTGGCGCGCCGCGCCGCGCCGTGCCATCGCACACTGATCGTCGGGGCGGGGGAGGCCGCCGCGCGGCTGATCGCCGCGATCGCGCAGGATCCGCGTCTGCGCACGCGCGTCGCCGGCGTGCTGACCTTCGAAGGCGAGACCCCCGATGACTCCATCGCGCCGGACCTGCTGTGCGGCCGCTACGACCAGTTGGAAAGCGTGGTCGCCGCGCGCGAGATAGACCAGTTGATCCTGACCGGACACAGTCTCGCCCACGACGAGATCGTGACCTTGATCATTTTCTGCGAGCGCCATCTGGTGCACTTCAACATGGTGCCCGACCTCTTCCGGCTGCTGACCAGCCGTATGGAGTTCCACACCATCAAGGACATCCCCCTGCTGGGCATCAGCCGCTGGCCGCTGGATCAGTTCTGGAATCGCTTCGTGAAGCGCGCGACGGACATCGCCGGCGGCCTGATCGGGTCGCTGCTCTCGGCCGTGCCGCTGCTGGCGGCGGCCATCCTGATCAGGCTGGAGTCGCCGGGGCCAGTTTTCTACATCCAGGAGCGCTGCGGACGGCGCGGGCGCACCTTCCGGCTGTGCAAGCTGCGCACGATGCGCGTGGATGCCGAAGCGTGCGGCGCGCCCGGCTGGACGGTGCCGGACGATCCGCGGCGTACGCGCGTCGGCGCCTGGCTGCGCCGCTACAATATTGACGAGTTGCCGCAGTTCTGGAACGTGCTCAAAGGCGATATGAGTTTGGTGGGTCCGCGTCCGGAGCGGCCTTACTTTGTCGAAAGATTCGCCTCCGGCATCGAGCATTACATGTGGCGGCACGTCTCCAAGCCGGGGCTGACCGGTTGGGCGCAGGTGAACGGCCTGCGCGGCGACACCAGCATTGCCGAGCGGGTCAAGTACGATCTGTTCTATCTCGAGAACTGGTCGCTGGCCTTCGATCTAAAAATCCTGATCCGTACCCTGTTCACCCGCCGCAACGCCTGCTGACCCGCGATGAATTCATTTTTCGGACTCTTTCACACGCCCTGGTTCTGGTCCGCGCTGGCTGGCTGGACCATCGCGCAGAGCATCAAGCTGATCGCGGGGCTGATCCGCACCGGCAGTCTGGACCTCTCGTACCTGGTGAGCACAGGCGGCATGCCGAGCGCGCATTCCGCCATGGTCTCCGGCTTGGCGACCGCCCTTGGGTTGACCGAGGGCTTCGACTCTCCGATCGCCGTGGTGGCGGTGGTCATGGCCGGCATCACGATGTTCGATGCCGCTGGCGTGCGCAACGCGGCGGGCCACCAGGCGCGTATCCTCAACAAACTCCTCGACGAACTCTTCCGCGAACACCGTCTTAACGAAGAACGGTTGAAGGAACTGCTCGGCCACACGCGGCTCGAAGTCTCTGTCGGCATGCTGCTGGGCATCGCCGTCGCTATCCTGATCGTCGGAACGTGGTGAGCGGATGGGTTGTTTATATGTCGGATGAGCGCTGTGCGTGCGTGAGTATGTGAGTGTGGGGGAATGGAACTAGGATCGAGTTTATGAAGAAGATGGGCGATGCCGGACGGACGGTGAGACTTGGCGTGATCGGACTTGGCGGACGCGGTCTCGGGCAAATGCAAACGGTCATGGAGATGCCCGACGTGCGCATCGCCGCGGTCTGCGACGTTCACGCCGACCGCACGGAACGCGCGCGGCAGACTGTTCGGGAGAAGCTGGGCTATGTGCCTGACGGCGTGCAGGACTACCGCGAGCTCAACGCGCGCGACGACATCGAGGCGGTGATCGTCATGACCTCGTGGACCACCCATGCGCTCGTGGCGGTGGACGCGATGCGGGCCGGCAAACGCGTAGCCATGGAGGTCGGCGGCGCGGCCTCGGTGGAGGAGTGCTGGCAACTGGTGCATGCCAGCGAGACTACCGGACAGCCCTGCATGATGCTGGAAAACTGCTGTTACGGCCTGGAGGAGATGACGCTCCTGAACATGGTGAAGCAGGGACTTTTCGGCGAACTGGTGCATTGCGCCGGCGGCTACATGCACGATCTGCGCGCAGAGATCGGCATGGGCGACACCAACCGGCACTACCGGCAGTTGAACTTCCTATGCCGCAACGGCGACCTCTATCCCACGCACGAACTGGGGCCGATCGCCAAGTACCTGAACCTCAATCGCGGCAATCGCATGCTCTCGCTGGTCAGCATGGCCTCCAAGGCGGCGGGGCTGAACGCCTGGCTGCGGGAGCACCGTCCGGACCATCCCCTGGCCGGCGCACGCATCAACCAGGGCGACATCGTCAACACCATTATCAAGTGCGCCAACGGCGAGACCATCCTGCTGACGCACGACTGCACCCTGCCGCGGCCATACTCGCGCGGCGGGCGCATTCAGGGCACGCGCGGCATCTGGATGGAGGATAACCGCTCGATCTATCTCGAAAGACTATCGCCTACCGACCCAAGCGCCTGGACGCACACTTGGGAGAGCGACAAGGCCTACATGGAGAAGTACAAGCATCCGCTCTGGCAGGCCTATGAGGAATTCGGTCTGCGCGGCGGGCACGGCGGCATGGACTACCTGGTGTTGCGCGCCTTCGTGGAGAGCGTTCAGGAAAAGAAGAACCCGCCGATTGACGTTTACGACACCGCCGCCTGGATGGCGATCACCTGCCTGAGCGAACAGTCGGTAGCCATGGGCGGGATGCCCGTGCCGGTGCCCGATTTCACCAACGGCGCCTGGATCCATCGCGGCCCGCCCGACCATGGAACTTATTCGCTGGACTAGACCTGCCCCACCTTGAGGCCTTCCTTGCCGGCAGTCACCTTGACGGTTGTGCCGGGCGCGAATTCGCCGGCGACGATCCGACGCGCGATCGTCGTTTCCAGTTCGCGTTGGATCACGCGCTTGATGGGCCGGGCGCCGTAGACCGGGTCGTAGCCCATCTCGGCGATGCGCTCCAACGCCTTTGGCGCGACCTCAAGCTTCAGCTCCTGTCCCGCCAGTCGCTGGCGCAGGTCATCGAGCTGCAACTCCACGATGCGGGCGATCTGCGCGCGTCCGAGGGGATGAAATAGCACCACCTCGTCCAGGCGGTTGAGGAATTCGGGGCGGAAGGAACGCTTCAGCGCCTCCATCACCTGCATGCGCACGCGCTCAGGGATTTCGGGCCGGTCGGGGCGGTCCGCCTCTCCGCCGTGCGCTTCCGCCAGGTATTCCGAGCCGATGTTGCTGGTCAGGATCAGGATGGCGTTGCGGAAGCTGACGGTGCGTCCGTGGCCGTCGGTAAGGCGGCCGTCTTCGAGCACCTGCAAGAGCACGTTGAAGACGTCGGGGTGCGCCTTCTCGATTTCGTCGAGTAGGATCACGCTATAGGGCTTGCGCCGCACGGCCTCGGTGAGTTGCCCGCCCTCCTCGTAGCCGATGTAACCGGGAGGTGCGCCGAGCAGGCGCGAGACGGTGTGTTTCTCCATGTATTCGCTCATGTCGAGACGCACCATGTTCTCCTCGGCGTCGAAGAGCTCGGCCGCGAGGCTGCGCGCCAGTTCGGTCTTGCCCACGCCCGTGGGGCCGAGGAACAGAAAGGCGCCGACAGGGCGGCGGCGGTTCTGAATGCCGGCGCGGGCGCGCAGGACCGCATCGGTAACGGAGGAGACGGCATCGTCCTGGCCGATCACGCGTCCCTTCAGGGCGGCGTCGAGTGCCAGCAGTTTCTCGCGGTCACCCGCCATCAGTTTGCGCACCGGCACGCCCGCCCAGCGCGACACCACCTCGGCGATCTCCTCCTCCGTCACCTCCTCGCGCAGCAACACGTTGCCGGCAGGTCCCTCCTTAAGCTTGCCCTGGGCTGCCTTGAGCTGCTTCTCGAGTTCGGGGATGCGGCCGTAACGCAACTCGGCGGCGCGCTCGTGGTCGCTGGCCCTTTCGGCGGTCTCGTAGTCGCGACGCGCCCGGTCGAGTTGTTCGCGGAGCGTGCTGGTGGTCTGCAGCACCTGTTTCTCGTTGCGCCACTGCGTCTGCATGGCGTCGGCCTTGGCCTTCACGTCCGCCAGATCCTTACGCAGTTCCTCCAGGCGCGCCTGGCTGGCGTGATCGTGCTCCTTCTTGAGCGCGGCCTCCTCGATCTCCATGCGCGTGACGCGCCGGGTCAGTTCGTCGAGTTCGGCGGGCATCGAGTCCATCTCGGTGCGGATCGAGGCACAGGCCTCGTCCAGCAGGTCTATGGCCTTGTCGGGCAGAAAACGGTCCTGGATATAGCGGTCCGAAAGCGTGGCAGCGGCGACCAGCGCGGCATCCTGGATCTGGACATTGTGGTGCTTTTCGAAGCGCTCCTTGAGGCCGCGCAAAATCGAGACCGTATCCTCGACGTTGGGCGGCTCGACCGTCACCGGCTGGAAGCGCCGTTCCAGCGCCGCGTCCTTCTCGACGTGCTGGCGGTACTCGTCGAGTGTCGTCGCGCCGATGCAGTGCAGTTCGCCGCGCGCCAGCATCGGCTTAAGCATGTTGCCGGCGTCGGTCGAACCCTCCGTGCGGCCGGCTCCCACGATGGTGTGCACCTCGTCAATGAAGAGGATCACGCGGCCCTCGGAGGCCTTGATCTCAGTGAGCACGGCCTTGAGGCGTTCCTCGAACTCGCCACGATACTTGGCGCCCGCCATCAGGGCGGTCATGTCGAGGGCGAAGATCGTGCGCCCCTTCAGGCCTTCGGGAACGTCGCCGCGCAGGATGCGCTGCGCCAGACCCTCGACGATGGCGGTCTTGCCAACCCCCGGTTCGCCGATCAGCACGGGGTTGTTCTTGGTCTTGCGCGACAGGATGCGAATGACATGGCGGATTTCGGCGTCGCGTCCGATGACGGGGTCGAGCTTGCCGGCGCGCGCCATCTCGACCAGGTCCGAGCCGTACTTCTTGAGCGCCTCGTACTGTCCCTCCGGATTATCCGAGGTCACGCGCTGGTTGCCGCGCACCTCCTTGAGCACGTTCAGGACGCGCTTGGTGTCAACGCCGGCCCCGGCCAGCAGCTTGCCTGCCACGGTGCGGGCGGCCGCATGGTCGGTCATGGCCAGCAGCAGGTGCTCGACGGAGACGTATTCGTCGGTCAGCCGCTTGGCGTGGTCGGAGGCACGCAGCAGCAGCTCGTTGAGTGCCTGCGTGACATAGATTTTGCCGGCCTCGGTGTCGCCGCTGACATGCGGACGTTGCGCCAGCTCCTGCTCGACGCGCGCCTGCAGCTCCGGCAACGCGACCTCGGCACGCTTCAGAATCTGCGGCACCAGGCCGTCCTCCTGCGTCAACAGCGCCAACAGCAAGTGCTCGGCATCCACCTGCTGGTGGCCGAAGCGCAGCGCCAGCTCACGCCCCGCCTGTAGCGCCAACTGCGCCCTCTGAGTCATCCGATTCATATCCATCGCTAACACCTCTGGGAGCTATTTAAGCACAGGCAGTGCCAAACGCATATCGCTGATGTAAGTCATTGATTGGTAGAGTACTAAGACAGAGCAAGACGGCCCGTAAGGCGCACTCAATAGCGACACTATGGCGCAGCGCAAGGCGTGTGGGACATTGTTGCTCAGAAGCGGCCGACGAAACCGCCAGACCATCGCGAAGGCGGGGTTCCCGTCGCCACCTGCCGGTGGTTCGGCCTTGTCTTCCCT
>JAQULY010000275.1 GCA_028718445.1 Kiritimatiellia bacterium | reverse complement strand
TCCCCGGGCTGGTCCAACAGAGGCGGATCTTGCCATCCAATCCTTGTGGATCGGCGGGGTACTCGGCCGCATTGCCCATCCATCCCTGCGCATTCGACTGCCCGGCCAGAATGAAGAGATCGATCTCTTCCGCCTTGAGTCCGGCCGATACCGACACGATGGCTATGATCTTCAAGATGAGTCTTCGCATGATATTGCATTCCCCCCCCTTCGTCCTCGACACCTTGCCTTCATTGGATCTCCCTGCTTTCGCCATCAGTCCCTCCACGTTGAGTGATCAACACTCCAGAATGCCGCACGCGTTCTCCTGCGTCCTCTCGAAGACATCGATCGGGTTACGAAAATGATCGGGCAGTTCATGTCAAGAATCGCTTACATTTCCGATTTCCTAAGCCAGGTCGTTGACAATCGGCGTGAAGCCTTCGAGGCTATCCCCGCCGGAGGTGACCATCCGGGAG
This sequence comes from Kiritimatiellia bacterium, assembly GCA_028718445.1. Taxonomy (GTDB): domain Bacteria; phylum Verrucomicrobiota; class Kiritimatiellia; order RFP12; family JAAYLN01; genus JAQULY01. Next base: position 7,009 of record JAQULY010000275.1, on the reverse strand, counting down.
TATGGCATTCTCATTTCGCCAGGCTCGCGTTGACGGCGACGATGGCGTCGGCCATGCGTCGGCGCGCCGTGTCCAGTTGCGCGCCGTCGCGCAGGTACCTCAGATACTCGAACCATCGGCCCCCGATGGACTCGTAGTCGGAGGTCCTTGTGGCTTTTGCGGCTTCCAGGGCTTGGGCAAGACCGGCCGGGGCATTGGGTTCCTTGAGCCGGGCATCAGCGGCGGCGATCGCGCGATCGAGCGCCTGGAGATAACGCACGTCGTCGATGCCGTCGCGGAGCGCCTCCCAGCGCATGGAGGGGATCGGTTCGCCGGATTCATCCGGATAGCTCACCGCGTGCATATTGCGTCCATACACCGAATGGTCCACGGCATCCGCATAACTCCACGGCGACGCGCCCAGATAGCCGCACGCCGAATTGTACAGTCCCACCATGGCCCGAAAGTATAGCGGGTAAGATAGCCCGGTAACCCAATAGGAGACGGGTCTAAAGCCTTTCGCACGGACGGAGCTCATGGTGTTTCTTACGGAGAAAACGTAGGTATTGTAGACGGGCCGATCCACGACGTCCCACAGCCGCGCGAAAGAGCCCGGGCTGTTGATGGCAGCCATCATGTGCAGCCCGGCCTTGAGCCGCCGCTCCGCTTCCGTGCGGCACCGCATAATCTGGGCCTCGGACCTCGGTTCATCCACGCCGTAGTAGTACAAGTCTCGGAATCCCAGCGCCCGCGCCTCGGCCACCTGGTTGCTCGCGTTCCCGTCAGGCCAGTGCATCAGGCAACACGCGCCGGTCATGCCCGCCTGCCTGGCGAGCTTGAGTTCGCCCATGCCTCCGTAGAGCGTGGTGGAATTCAAGCCGTGCCGCGCCTGATCCTTGAGCTCCGCGAGCATCCGTTCTGGTGTCACGTAGTTTGGGTAGTTGGTACGAGCGGACTGCGCCGGGTAGTAGATCCCGTAGTCCCCCTCCACCGGCTGGAACTGCAGCGGCAGGACTTCCATTTCAACGGGCAGATTCATGTCCCGGAAAAAGCCGCTGGTTTTCAACCGGATGGTGCCGCGATACCATCCTGGCGGATAGCCCGCGGGCACATGAACGGTCAACCAAAGCTGGCGGCTTTCATGCGCGGGAATGCGCGTCTTGCACGATCCGCCGCCGTACCCGCCCTGCCGGCCCTTGGGCGGGATGCCGGTCCGGTCGTCCCTCACCAGCAAGTCGGGTGTGAGTCCGAAGTTCAGCGTGTTTTCGAACAGCACCCGATCCCGTTCGCGCAGATGGACCACGCGCAGGTCAATGTCCTGCGCCTCGATTCGCGCGCCCGACGGACCCTCCAAACGATCCAGTCGAACCGTCATCCGCTCAACGGCTCTGACCGCCCTCACGTTGAAGGTCGATCGGAGATACTGGTCGCCGCAACCCCAGAGCGTGACTTTGTCCACGAGCGTGGTGACCGCCGGCACACAATCGTTCAGGTACTCTTCGTACAGGTTCGCGGGCCCGACGACATAGCCGCGGCGGCCGGCGGCCGCTTTTAGCGCGCTGTCGTCGCGGTAGGTTCTGGGAACGGAGACCGCCACATTGGTTAGCGCCGGCGGCAACCCATCCCTATCGGGCGTCCAAGCCTTGTTCGTCGTCAGCGCAATGGCGTCGAACATCGTGCCGTACACCTGGACATCGACGTGGTGCCGGCCGGCCGTGATCGGGGCCTGCCCCAGTAGAAACCACGTGTAGCGGACGCCTCCTCCCCCGCTCCCCTTGCCGGTCAGCGGCTTTTCGTCAACCGTCACGCGGACTCCGCCGTAACCGCCATACCTGCGGATCCAGACGGCATACTCGCCGCCTGCCTGGAAATCCGCCACCCACGTCAATTTGCCGCTCCCCCATGCCGTTCCGCCGGGTTGGCTCAAGGGGGTGACGCCCCCATACGCCATCCCGTTCGGATAAAGCCCCCAACCGGGAAAAAGCGAACGGGCCGTGACCCACATCACGTCCACGCCATTGGTTCCCGGAGACGGCGATGCCGCGCGCAACGGAACCTGCGAAAGCGAGACAACAACAACGAATAGCCACCAAGTCAGGCGGGTTCTCATAGCGACTCCTTCCCTGCCACCAACACGAGCCTTCCGAAATGGAGCGGATCGCCGAGCCAGCCCTCACGGTCGCAGAAACGGGTGAACCCCATGCCGGAACCGTAATCCACAATGGAAAACAGCAGGCCTGCGTTGGCGCCGGCTTGGGCGGGCAGCATGACGTCCCGGAGCGGAAGCGCCACTTCCATCACGTAGCCCCCCTCCACTTTCCGGACCGCGCTGCGGGTCGCGGCCGCGGAAAAGCCGGACGGACTGTTGGCGTATTTCCGGCCCGTAATGCTGACGCAGAGCGCCGTCTGAGTCGCCCGGTACTTGGCATCGTACAAGGCGCCGCCAACGGTCAACGGCGCGCTATCGGCCGTATTCAAGACCAACTGAATCCCGTCGTACAGCCAGAGCCAGTTGGCGCCATTGCCCTTTTCTTCCACGTCCCGCAGGTCCGCATCGCGAACCACCGCCAACACATAGAGGTTGTCGGCGTCCCACTGCAGGGCGAATTCGCCGCCGCGTTCGCTGTCGCCCTTCACCGCATAGCGCGGTATCGCGCGCCATTCGTCGGCATTGCCGTCGATCACGATGGCGCCACGGGCTCGCGACGCCTTGACCACATCCTCCGGGAAGAAGAAGACCTCGCCGGCCGTCCGCACCTTCAAAGCCTGGTCGAGCAAACGCCGCGCTCTATCGAAATAGCCGAAGGACCGGTAGCGGCGCGCCGCCAGTAGCAACGCTTGGGCTTCGGCGGCCGCCTGCGGCTCCAGCGTCTTCGAGCGGATGGACGTCTCGGCGCGTGCCAGGTCGTCATCCGATACCGACACCAGCGGCGACTCCGGCGTCACGGGCCGTTGCCGATCACGCAAGACCGGATTGGCATCGAGCCGGGACCCGAGCGCGAGCACCGTTCCCTCGCCGGGCGCGAGCTTGAGGGCAATGGCTGTGCGCGTACCGGCCGGCCGGGTCGGCACGGGCCAGTTGCCGGAGGCGCCCACCTCGGAGACATTCTCGAAGCGGCCGTCGACGTAGAGCGTATCGGCCACCGTCTCCACGGCGTTCTGATTGAAGATGCCCAGGAAGAGATGGCCGTAATCGTCCATGCGCGGCAGGACATGCAAGCCGTCATCGCGCGTCTTGCGCACCAGGGGCACGGCGCGCGTCTCGATCTCGCTCATCACGAACCGGCGCAGGCCGTTCTTGCCGAGTGAACCGGTGGCCACGATGACCTTCCCCTGGCCGAGCGGCGCCTCATAGGCCACGGGCGTGCCGTCCGCGAGTTTCAGAATGACCCGGGCTTCGGCGCGCGCCTGCTTCTGCGTAACGCTCCAGGCCACACCGCCGAAGTGGGTGGTCTGTTCGTCGCCGAGGGCCCTCAAGCGGGCGATCGAATCGTCGGACAGGCGGTTGTCGCCCAGCCGTTCGTTGGCCGCGTAGGCCACGTCCACCTTGCCCAGCGCCGCGTCGAGAATCGTGTTGAGCGGCTTGCCCCACGGATCGAAGGCGCCCACCGGCCCGGAACCGATCAGCACGCCGCCGCGTTTGACAAAGCTCAGCAGAACCTCGGCCGCTTCCGGCTGCAGCCACATTGCCCAGGGCGCGAGAACCACCTGGTACGAATGCAGATCCTCCTTGCCGTCCACCAGGGCATCCTCGTGGACCATGGAATAGCCATAGTCGGAATGGAAGAGCCAGGCATGCAGGGGATAGGTTTCATGCTCGACCTCGTTATACGGCCAGCTATTGATGAACGAGGTCGAGGAATAGAGTATGGCCACCGGCGAATGCACGACATGGGCCGCCTTGACGATGGAATCGTACAGGTCGGTCTTCGCGCGGACGGTTCGCACGGCAAAGCAGGAAGGGCTCAATGGGCTCAGCAGATTCTCGTCGTAGAGGACACAGCCGGCATAGGACGGCACGCGCACCGACAGAAATTGCGAATACCAAAACAGGTACTGGCGCACGCCATACCAGGACTGCATGAGCACGCTGGATTCCGCCGCCGCGCGCAACATGTTCATATCGCAAAACCCGTTGTACCACGGTCCATAGATATTGATTTCGCCGTCCGACTGCGGCGTTCCGCTGTACTCGGAAAGCGCCAACTGCCAGGGCCGCTGAGCGTCCTGGCCCATGGAGCCGGTGTGGCAGGCCGACAGGTCGGAAGCCTGGAAGAGCGCGTATTGGTCCATACCCTGGTTCAAGAGATAGTCGTATCGGCCCCAGCCCTCCAGCCAGAAGCGCGCTTGCGGGTTGCCTTTGCGCAACGCGACGCCGGCGTCCTTGACCCAGCGCACGAGCCCTTCGCGCCGGAACCGCTCGAATTCGTAAGCCAGGCCGGTGGCGTTCGTGCGCAGGACGGTCTCCATGGGCGGCGGCGGAACGATCTCCTCGAACGATACGTTCGTTGTGCCCCAGGCACTGTTCAGGTTTGTGATGGCGCCAAACCGTTCCTTCAAGTACTCCGGGAACGCCTTGCGGGCGGCCAGGCTGTACCCCCGGCACCCCATGGATTCGCCCCAGTAGAACCAGGGCGGATAGACCTCCGGATCGCCCTTGACGCGGTCGGCGAGACGGGTGAGCACGTCCTGGAAATAGGAGCAGACCGCCGGATTCCAAAAATCCAGTCCGCCGTTTTTTCCGTCGTAAGTCTTATCGAACGGATCCGGGACCTTTTCCAGAAACCACTTGAGAAGCATATGGGCATGCATGATGTAGTCCGTGTGATGACCGACCGCCCACATTACGTCCCATCCCAGGCCGCGTTCGTTCTGACGATAGTAGTCCTTCTCCCTGTACATCGCCTCGTTGATGGTGCCGTCGGCATTGAGGGCCGGACTGCCCAGCAGGTACGACTTGGACCGTATGCCGAAGAGCGGCGCGGTCAGGCCGGCGACATTGTAGGGGTCATAGGTGTCCCAGGGGCAGTTGGAGAAGAGCGAAAAACGAACCGGCGTGATCGTTTCCGCGCGGCTTCCTCCGCGCTCGGGGAGCGTTGCGCAGGAACCCGGCATGACGGGGCGGCCGTGTTTCGCCATGGCCACCACCAGATCGCGCTCGGCGGCCTGTGTTATCCGATCCACATCGAGCGCGGCAGCGGAGACCCGCCGTTGAACTTGCCGGGCGGCCTGGCACAGATCCTGGTATGCGGTTTCATCCTGCCGGACGAACGCCGCCTTTCCATCGTAGTAGAACCGGTCGACGGCCAGAAGCGACTGGCTGACCCGTTCCGCCAGGGCCTCTTCAAGCCTGGCCATAGGCTTCAGGGACGGCGCCTTGACACCCGCCGGAAGCCAGGCAACGTGGCGCGCAAGCGCGCGCGACCCGGCCACCGCGTCAATCCAATCGGCATAGGCATGGCCCTGCTCGACAATGAGGTCGGATAAGTCCTTCTTCCACGCATCGAGAGCCGTCCCCGGCGGTTGCCGCACGGCCGAACCCGCCGCGGGCGCGGGCAGGCGGTAGACCTCGATCCGTTGGATATACAGGTGGCTCGGACACTGAAACGCCACGTCGCCCTTCTCCACGGCGTCGTCGAGCAGCATGCGTTCGGCCAGCGCGGTCTTGTTCAGGAAACGCGCCCCGAAAACCGGCTCCTTCACATAGGGATCGCCCGACAGAATGAACGCTCGCGCCGTCGCCGGCTTCTTGGATCCGGCGCTGACGACCGTCATGGTCACGCGGGATGCGGCCGCGTTGCCTTCGGGCATATCGTACACGGTCACGACAAACGCCAGGCTCTGCGTTCCGGTCAGTCCGAGCGCCTTCTGGTCCAGGTCCAGGACCAGTTTCGGCGCCTCGGCCGACTTCCGTGGAGCGTCGGTCGTATCGACTGCGGGAAAGGCCGGGTTCGGGAACTTGGGATCCCACTGCATCGGCAGCGCATTTCTTCCCGGCGCAAGGTCGAACAGCTTCACCCCCTGGATTTCCACGACCGGCGGCGGCGCGCCGACGATCCTGACGTTACGGTTCTCGCCCGTGCCGGCATCCAGCACCGCCAGCGGCGAAACGCCGCCGGCTTGGGCTCCGCCGGCCCCCAACAACATGGAACATCCGAGTGCCACGCCAAAAGCCCAGCCGAAAAACAAACGCGAGTATCTCTCCATTTCATTCCCCAAAAGCGAAGAGCTCCAGCCGTTAACCGTTTCTTCATCCAGACCCTAACGCAGGCCGAAAATCGTGCCCCGGATCAACGCCTTGGAAGCCTGGGACGTGTTGCCATAGGCGCCCATGTTGATGCGGCGGCCGTTGGGAGGCGGTTCGAGGGAGAAGTCGCTGGCGTCCCCTGCGTCAATGCACGGGCTCTGAGCGCCATCCACGATCCAGACATCGCCCGGCGTCCAGTGCCCGCTCCGTGACTTCTCATGCAAGTCGCCGCTCGCCAAATCCACGAACAACGGGTCGGCATCCATATTGCTGACACCCGGCTCCGCCGGCGACGAGCAGGTGTAGGCGATCGTGCCGCCGCCGTTGGCGATGTTATTGCTCGTGGCGGCCAGATTGAAATAGACAATGCAGTTGGTCATCGCGCCGGAACTGTTGAGGTAGACACCGCCGCCGTTCCCGGCCGTGGCTTTGTTGCTCACAATCGTGCAATTCTGCAAGAGCTTCGGGATGTAGGTCCCGCCCCCGTTGCCGCTCACCGAGTTGCCGTAGAGCACGCACCGACGCAAAATGCCGGGGTTACACACGCCGCCGCCATGGGCCGCGGAATTGCCCTTGAGCACGCAATCTTCCATGGAGCTGTTGGCGTTCAAATACGCGCCGCCACCATAGATGCCCGCGCGATTATTCATTTGTGTACAGCCGATCATGACGCAGGACGGGTTGCCGGAATCGTCGCAATACACGCCGCCGCCAAAGCCTCCAACATTACCCGTCTTATTCGCGGTGTTGTTATAGATGAAGCAGTTCGACAACACGCACGAT
>JAQULY010000274.1 GCA_028718445.1 Kiritimatiellia bacterium | reverse complement strand
AATCTCGCCACCGTTGTTCCGGCCACATTATCGCCAAGTCGCGTTCGTCCAGCGGTGGCAAGGAACCAGATGATCTCGACAGGGGAAAGGATGAGGAAGACGTTCCTCACGACATGTTGCCACGACGATGCCCTAAGCGACGGTCTCTCGCGCCTTCGGACCTGGAGTCCGAGACATCGCTTTCCGATACTTCTCCCGTCCCAGAGATCCCGGAAGAGCAAGTAGAGGAATGCGACGAGGGTAATGCACAAGTTGCGAGAGATGATCTGCTGTGTTTCGATTCTCCGCTGAATGATCGGAATCATGATCAAGGGAATCCAGAGCGCGGAATCGAGCGCTCCGGTGACAAGCCAATCGATTAGGAACGCCCCGATGCGACGCCCCATCATTCCGTCTGATCCTGCTGCATTCATATTCCTCTCGGAGCCCAACAAGTGATTGAGCCGTTTCCGGCTATCCCTCCGTTAGTGTGGATAGTCGTCAAGGGGGGTAGACAAGGCAAGTGCGAAGTGTGTAGGGTCAGTTTGGCTAACGGCCTATCCTGCTGTTTGTGAGGATAGGCGAAAGGAGGACGCACATGAAGGCATTGGAGCCGGCGGTCCAAACGGCGTTTCTCGCGGCAGTCTGTTGCCGTTCAGCAAGACCTCAAACGCCATGTTGCTGAATGCGACGACTTCGCATTCATAGCTTCTTCCGGTCCTGAAGTACACGGTGTCGCCAAAGGACATGCTCAGGCATGTTGTCGTGAATATCAGAAGCAGTACGAGTTGTTTCGTCTGATCCTGCCTCCTGCAGCCAACAGTGTTATTGAGCGTACTTCACGGTAAAAACTACATCAGTATAGCTTGAGGTTACGGGTTTCTCCAGATGCCCGTCAAGGCTTTTGACAATTCGAGGCAGAAGGTGGGCGGAAGCGTCAAGGGAAGATCGGCCGACTGGGAAAAATTTCGCCACCCGCGCCTGTCAGAAAGGCCGGGGCGGTCGTTTCCCCCACCGGGGGGTTAGGGATTGCCCCGCACGCTTGAACGGCCCCCCATCCGCGTCAGGCATATGACGGGAACCCACCGGGCCGCGTGTCCATGCCGCCCCGTCCCCCCTGCCACCCCGGACGCCCGCCTTGCACCGCTGGCAGGATTCCAGACGACTGGGTGCTACGTTGAAGCCCCCGCCACGTCAACCGCCTGGCGCTCGCCTGGCCGGACGCCCCTCACGGCGAACGCTAAGGGGCTATAAGCCGCCCGGACTCCTTGGGGGCATCACCCCGTCCCCCGACCGGCAAGGCGGCTAGAATCGCATCCTGAGCGGTTTTATTACGCATGTTTTTGGGGTGGTGTGGCTGTTATGGGGTTGTTATGGGAGGGTAACGGGGAGAAGTGGACACAAGCGAAGGAAAGACCGCAAAACAGACCTGACACACAAAAACCCCGCAAACATTGGCTTTTTAGCGTGTTTGCGGGGCTAAGAAGTGGAGCCAACGATCCGAATCGAACGGACGACCTGCTCATTACGAGTGAGCTGCTCTACCTACTGAGCTACGTTGGCGTGAAGTGGCCAGAGCGGCAAACTATAGACAACCGCCGCACGCATCGTCAAGCGCCGTCAGATGTCCAGATTGCGCACGTTCAGGGCGTTGTCCTCGATAAAACGTCGGCGCGGCTCGACCTCGTCGCCCATCAGCAGCGTGAAAGTGGCGTCGGCCTTAACCGCATCCTCCAGCGCGACGCGCAGAAGCCGCCGCCGGGCCGGGTCCATGGTGGTGCCGAAAAGCTGCTCGGGATTCATCTCGCCGAGACCTTTGTAGCGCTGGATCACCAATCCCTTGCGTCCCCGCTGACGCACGTGCGCCAACAACTGCGGCAGCGCTGTCAAGGGCGTCTCGACATCGTCTTCGACCACGCTGGCGAAGGGCGTCGTGGCGCCCAGCAGGTTGGCCGCCGTGAAGCCCTGGGCCGCCAGCGCGTCAATCTGCTTGCGCAGGGCGGGGGCGCGGTAGATTTCCATCCAACAGAACTCGGACGGAGAATTGGGGTGATAGGCGGTCACCTGGCTTCCGGGCAGGTCAATCTGGCGGTCCAGTGCCTCCGAGGCCGCCGCGCGCAGCGCCTCCAGCTCGATTTCGTTATAGGCAAACTGCCGGCAGGCGGTATCGCCTGTGCCGGTCACGGTCATGTAGCGGGGGAACTCCCCGCCGGGTCTGCGCTGCTTCAGCAACTCCCCGGCGGGTACGCCTCTGCGGTTCATGCCGTCGAGCGTGTTCTCGATGGTCGCCAGCAGATCCAGCAGCGCGCGCAGCGCCGTGGGCGCCAGTTCGCGTCCGTCGTTCAGGCGCGCGGTCAGATCTTCGCTGCCCATGTCCAGTAGCTTGGCCGTAAGTTGCGCCTCGCTCTCGATATACTCTTCGCGCTGCTTGCGGACGACCTTGTAGAGCGGCGGCTGGGCCAGGTAGATGTGGCCGTGTTCGATCAGTTGCGGCATTTGCCGGAAGAAGAAGGTCAGCAACAAGGTGCGGATGTGGGCGCCGTCCACGTCGGCATCGGTCATGATGATGATTCTGTGGTAGCGCAACTTGGCTAGGTCGAACTCGTCGCTGCCGAAACCGGCGCCAATGGCCGCGATCAGGGCGCGAATCTCGTTGTTGTTGAGAATCTTGTCGATGCGCGCCTTCTCGACGTTGAGCACCTTGCCGCGCAAGGGCAGAATGGCCTGCGTTTCGCGGTCGCGGCCCTGCTTGGCGGAACCGCCGGCGGAGTCGCCCTCGACAATATAGAGTTCGCACTTGAGCGGATCGCGCTCGGAACAGTCGGCCAGCTTGCCGGGCAGGGCGGCGGAGTCGAGTGCCCCCTTGCGGCGCGTCAGTTCGCGCGCCTTGCGGGCGGCGGCGCGGGCGCGGGCGGCCAGCACCGCCTTCTCGATGATGCGGCGCGCCACCGGCGGGTGCTCTTCCAGAAACGCGCCCAACTGGTCGTTGACGATGGCCGCGACGATGCCCTCGACCTCGCCATTTCCGAGCTTGGTCTTGGTCTGCCCCTCGAACTGGGGTTGCGGCACCTTGACGCTGAGCACGACCGTCAGGCCCTCGCGGATATCGTCGCCGCCCATGGCCTCATCATTGTTCTTGAGCAGATTCTTGTCGCCGGCGTACTTGTTGATCGTGCGCGTCAGGGCCGAACGGAAACCGCTGAGATGGGTGCCGCCCTCGATGGTATTGATGTTGTTGCAGTAGCAGTGCTCGTTCTCCGTGTAGGAGTCGGTATACTGCATCGCGATCTCGCATTCGACATTGTCGCGCTGCCCGGCGAAGGCGATGACCTCGTCATGCACCGGCGTCTTGTTCTTGTTCAGGAAGGCGACAAACTCGCGGATGCCGCCCTGGAAAAGGAACTTCTCGGTGCGCTCGCTGTCCACGTCAGTAAGCGTGATGGCGACGCCCCGATTGAGGAAGGCCAGTTCGCGCAAACGGTTGGCCAGGATGTCCCATTCGAAGGTGTCGCAGGTGAAGATCGTGGCATCGGGCAGAAAAGTCACGCGCGTGCCGGTGCCCTGGCTGGCGCCGATCGTCATGAGTTCCGTAGCCGGTTGGCCGCGCTCATAGCGCTGACGGTACAACTTGCCGTTGCGCCGGACCTCCGCCTCCATCCACTCGCTGAGGGCGTTGACGCAGGAGACGCCGACGCCGTGCAAACCGCCGGAGACCTTGTAGTTGGAGCCGTCGAACTTGCCGCCCGCGTGCAGGGTGGTCAGCACCACCTCGATGGCCGGACGCCCCTCGGTCGGGTGGATGTCCACGGGAATGCCGCGTCCGTCGTCATTGACCGACACCGAGCCGTCCGGATTCAGACTGACCTCGATGTGGGTGCAGTACCCGGCCAGCGCCTCGTCTATCGAATTGTCCACCACCTCGTAGACCAAGTGGTGATAGCCACGCGTGCCGGTGTCGCCGATGTACATGGCCGGACGCTTGCGCACGGCCTCCATGCCTTCAAGCACCTGGATGTTGGCGGCGGTGTATTGGCCGGCAGGGGCAGGCGCCCCTTCGCCGGCGGCGGGTGTGCCGGTTGCGGGAGTGGATACAGGCGTGCCAGCGTCAGCGCCGGCGGATGTCGCATCGCTCATTCTGAGAAAGCTCTTTTCCGTTTCATTTATCGCTTTCAGGATATAATATTGAACACGCGCGCGCAAATGAATAAAGTCCCGCCATGTCTCTGACACCGGAACTCAGTCTGGACGAAGCCACGCAATCCGAACTGCGGCGCGCCATCGCCGGCATACCGGACGATGACGCCGTCGGCTACGCCATCGCCTCCGCCGCCTTCCAGAATGGCGGTTTCCGCGCCACCCAGGCCGGGCGCGTGCGCGAGCGCATCGGACAACTGCTGGACGGCGCTGCGCCCATTGACGAAGCCTTGCGCCGCCTGCTGGCGCGCCATAGCCTCAACCGCACCGTCATCGCCCCGCTCTCCGTCAGTGCCGTGGCCAGTCATCGCCGCGCCCTGGAGGCGCTCTTCGACGCGCCCGGCCTGCGGCTGGCCATGCTGCTTGACGAACGCCCCGATGTGCGCGCACTGGCCCTCCTGCCGCCGCAGCCGGATGGGACGCCCGGCCCGGCCCTCACCCGCGCGGAGGCCATCGCCGAGCTGCAAGGCCTTTTGGGGACGCTCTGCGGCGCCCTGACGCCTCCTGACGGCGAAAGCCATGACCAGTCGCGCGCACCGCTTCCAGAGGCCGCCACGCGCCTGCAGGAGCGCCTGCAGGCATGCCAGGCCGATCTGCGCCATCTCAAGGGCGCGGCCGCGCGCGCCGAGCGGCTGCAGACGCAACTGGCGGAGCGCGCCACCGAGTTGCAGGCGCTGCGCTCCGAGCTGGAAAAGTCGCAGGCCGAAGCGCGCGCGGCCAGGCGCGCGGCGGAGAAGGCTGAAGCCGAACTGGAACGCGACCGTCGCCACGCCGAGTTGCAGGTGCAGACCATGGTCGAGGCGCGCCTGGCCGAGGAATTCGCCGGTTGGCTGGGCGGAGCGCGCGCGCGGATCGCCGCCGCCGCAACCGGCGGGCACTCGGATGACGCGCTGCTGCAGCGGGCCGAGGCCGTGCTGGCGGCACAGGCCGGCGCCGATCGCGTCAGCGGGCAGCGCGCCGCCATCCAGCAGCGCCTCGAACGCCTGGAAGCCGCCCTCGCGCGCTGTCGCGACGCCCTCGCGCAAGCCATGCGGCCCCTGCCGGAGCTGGGCGCTGTGACCGGCGATTTGGCGAGCGAGGCCGCCGGGCTGCGCCGGCTGCTGGACCTGGAAGCCTGCTCGCCCCTGCGCTCGACCCTGGCCGCGGCGCTCAATACCGCCACGGCGGCGCAGTTGCCCGAACTGCGAGCCACGCTCGAACGGCTCTCCGCCATCGGCGCACTGGAGCCGACCGACATGGAGGCTCTCGCCGGAATCGCCAAACGCCGGCTGGCGGTGCTGACGCTGGAGGCGCGCGCGCCGGCGGAGGCCGCGGATTCCGATCCCGAGACGTCCGTGGGAAGGCTGCGCGCCGCGCTCGCCGGACGGAAGCCCACCATCCTGCTGATAGACGGACACAACACGCTCTTCAGCCTGCAGTCGCGCTACCTGCCGCCGCAACTCAAGGGCCTGCCGGACTGGAATGCCCGCAACCGGCTGGTTGACGACCTGATCGCCATGACCGCCGGACGCCCGACCTGCCGCGCCTGGATCGTCTTCGACGGGCCGGTGCAGAGCGACCATTCCCCCGCCCACAACGTGCGCGTCTCATACTCCGGCGGCACGGGCGAGCACCGCGCCGACAGACTGTTGACCGACAACGTCCGCTTCTGCGTGCAGAGCGGAGCCGAGGCCGTGCTGCTGGTGACCAACGACGGCCCCCTAATGGCCACCGCCGAACGCCTGGGTGCGCGCACCCTCTCGCCGCTGGAGCTGCTCAAGCACTTCGCGAACTGAGGACTTCCCGGTAGACCGCCTCGGTAGCGGCGGCCACGCGATCCCAGGTGTAATCCGCGGCGCGGGCGCGGCCGGCGGCGATGCGCGCGGCGCGCGCCGGACTGTCCGCCAGCCAGGGCGCGGCCTGGCGCGTAATGTCATCCGGGTCCGCCGGATCGCAGAATGCGGCGACCCCTTCAGCGAATTCGGCGGGCGCGCCGCCCGAACAGACCGCGGGACAGCCGGCCGCCAGCGCCTCCAGCACCGGCAGACCAAAACCCTCATCCCACGAAGGATAGAGCAACGCGCGCGCCTGCGCGTAGATCGCGGGCAGGTCGGCGTCGGCAACATAGCCCGGCAAGCACAGTCCCGGCGCGGGCCGCACGTCCGCGCCGGCGGGCGCGCCAACCAGCACCAGTCCAAGCTCTGGATCGCCGCGCCGCAGGAGCTCCCACGCCCGCAACATGTTGCCGAAGTTCTTGCGCGGCGCCAGATCGCCCACAAACAGCAGGTAGCGCCGCGGCAGGGCATGGCGTTGACGCGCGCCGGTGCCGTCCGCGGCCTCGGGCGCGACAAAGAAACGGGCGTCAACTCCCAGTGGAATGACGCGGGCTTTGGCGGCGGCGGTCGGAAAGCGCCGCAGCAGGGCATCGCGGGTGTGCCGCGACGGCACGATCACGGCGCCGGCGCGCCGCAGTGCGCCGGGCAGGCGCGCGCGGTAGTGGCAGACGTTGGAGGCGCGGCAGAATTGCGGGTGGGTGTAGACGTGCAGGTCGTAAACCGACAGCACCATGGGGCAGGGGAGCCTGGGCGGCGCGACGTAGGCGGGCGCGTGCAGCAGCGCCGCGCCGGAGCGCCGGAGAACGCCGGGAACGAGCGTCATTTCATAGAGGATGCGCAGGACGCGTCCGCGGCACCAGCCGGGAGCCTCGAGCACGAAATAATCGAAGGCGCGCCGCACCGCCAGCGCGCGCGCCAGCGCCACGACGCACTGTTCGACGCCCGAGAAGGGCGGACGCGCTACAAGGGCGTTGTAGGCGACCAGCGGCATGGCGGCCTCAGCACTCGTCCAGTTGCCCCTGGTACAGGCAGCGGCGCACCTTCTGAATCGAGGTGCGTTCGAGCGGTTCGCGGCGCACCACCAGTTTGCGGGGGTGCTTGTAGTCGGCCAGATCGCGGCACTGCTCCTGTACGGCTTGCCGCAAGCTGCGCTCGATCTCCCCCCAGCCGGGCGGCGCGCCGCGGCAGGCATCGAAGGCTTCGAGTTTGGGTGTCACGATCGCTCCCACCTTTTCGCCGGCTTCGCCGCGCTCATGGTAACCGATCACCACCACATCGAGGATCAGCGGACTGCGGGCGATGCAGCGTTCGACCTCCTCGGGATAGATGTTCTTGCCCTCACGGTTCACGATCAGCGCCTTCTTGCGGCCGCGTATGGTCAGGTAGCCGTCGGCATCCATCGAGGCCAGATCGCCGGTGCGGAACCATTCGCCGTCAAAGGCCTCGGCGGTAGCCTCGGGCTGGTTGTAGTACCCGCGCATGACGATGGGTCCGCGCACCTGCAACTCGCCC
>JAQULY010000273.1 GCA_028718445.1 Kiritimatiellia bacterium | reverse complement strand
CAGGCCTCCAACTGGGCCTCGCGCAGCCACGGCGACATTTCGCGCCACGGCGCCAACTGCACGAACAGGAATGGAAACTCGCCGACGCCCCAGTCATGGCGCCAGCCCCGAATCATCGCCGACAGCAGGCGCGCATATTGCCCGGCGCGGTTCATGTTGGATTCGCCCTGATACCAGATCACGCCGCGGATCGGGAAGGGCTGCAGCGGCGCGATCATCGCGTTGTAGAGATGGGAGAGCCGCTCGCGCGACGCCTGGTAGATGCTCCGCTGGTCCTCGTCCGCGATGTTGGCTTCGATCATGGCCTTGACCTTGGCGTCCAGGTCGAGCGCCGACGGCGGGGTCCAGGCCTCGGCGCGCGTGCCCGGATTCGAACTGTTGATCAGACCGACCGGAACCCCGCGCGCCGCGCGTAGATGACGGCCAAAATAGTAGGCGATGGCCGAGAAGTTGCTGACGGACTCGGGCCCGCAGGCCTGCCAGGAGCCTTCAACGTTGCGGTAAGGGGTGTCGGATTCGGCCGGGGCCACGGTGAACAACCGCAGCCCCGTGTCCGCCGCCTGAGCGGCCACTTCGGTTCCGTTGGTTGTCCGCCATAGCGGCCACCACATGTTCGACTGACCGCTCGCTATCCACACTTCGCCCACGAGCACGTTGGTGAGTGTGATCGTGTTGTGCCCGCGGATGACAAACTTCACCGGCCCACCTGCTGTCAGCGGACGTAGCGTCACCCGCCATTCCCCGTTGGACGCAGCGGTCGTGACGGTCTGCCCGGCGCAAGTGACGGCTATCTCTTCTCCATCGTCCGCCCGGCCCCATACGGGCACAGGTACGCCCTGCTGCAGTACGGCCCCCTCCGTGAACAAACCGTGAGGGCGCACCTCGGCGCGCAGGGCAGCGGCGACAAATGCCAGTACCGCCAACCACGATGCCAGCCTGTGCGCTGCTCTCACTCCACCACTTCCTTCACCGTGAAGTCGTCGAAGTAGGCCGGCTCGGACGACGCGTTGTAGAGCACGCGGAACAGTCCCCTCGGGCTCGGAGGCGTCACGAAATCCTGCTCGAACAGCGTCCACTCCGGTCCGGTCTTGCCTTTGGCCAGCTCCGTCGCGGCGCCCCAGATCGTTACGTGAATCCCGTCCCGGCTGGCGGCCTTGATCCACACCGAGACGCGGTATTTCGTGTTGGGCTTGAAGGAACTATTGACCGGGTAGGCGCAGGTGAAGCGTTCGCCCGGCAGCGGCGGGTCGAGGCGCAGGCAGTACTTGCCGCTGTGCGCCCCTGCGGCCAGCCGCACGCGGTCGGTGGCACAGGCATCGCCGCCCTTGCGGCACATCCACCAGTCGGGGTAACCGTCGCCGGCACCGTCCATCTCGAAGCCGCCGTTCGGCACGATCGCAAAGACCCCGCGCACGAGCTCCACCTTCTGGCGGCCGACCTTGACCGTAGCGACGATCTCGCTCATCTCCAGGAGCCTGTCCTGGCCCGCCACTTCGACCGGCAGCCGGACCTCGGATTCCGGCGGCAGACCGAACGTGGCAGGTGCGGAAACGGTCAGGCCGTCGCGGCCGGATACGGCCAGCGTGCCCGTGAGCGGTTGCGCCGTCAGGTTCTTGAGCCAGACGTGGTAGGTGCCGGGAATGCCCCGGAAATCGGCCACCACGGGCTCGTTGACGACCAGCAGATTGTACGCACTGAAGCTGCCGCTCGGCGTGGTGATGTCACACCACAGGTCAGTGCGGCCTTTGTCTGCGCGTGGCGGGACGTTCACGGCAACGGCAAACGCCTGCGCGGCGCCGCTGGTGATCGGTCCGAACGCTACCGGCGCCGGCTGCTTCCAGCCGCGCGGCAAACGCCAGGCGACGCTGCCGGAGAGCGGCTCGGAGTTGGGGTTGGTCAGCTTGAGGGACAACTTGCGGGTGACGCCGGGCGCGGCGGCCGCCTCGATGTTCCATTCCACCAGCGGCGCCACCTGGCCGGCAAGCACGACGGAGGCGCACTCGGATTCGGGAATGGGGAACGTGAAGGTGTCGCCCTCCTGCCGGCCTTTCAACGGCAGCCACGCGCCCTCGAGAGTCATGGCAAACGCCGCCCCGATGGGGCCGAACGCCACAGTGCGGATCGAGCACGTGGCATCCTTCCGAACAGGAACGTTGATGATGTTGACGATGGCGCCGCGCTGCCCGCCCTGGTTCACCAGGAACCAGCGTGCGCTCATGCCGGCCACGGGGGCGCTCTGCCATTTGCCGCTGTAGAGGTCCGTCGGCGCGAGCGGCGCGCCATTGGCGTCGCGCACGGTCACGCCGACCGTGTCGCGGAAGGTGGCGTCATAGAGCAGACTCTTTACGGCGCGTCGCAATGCCAGCAGCCGCTTGTCCGCCGGCGCGCTGTCGAACCGGCCACCCATCTGCCAGATGAAACGGTGGCGGTGCGCGCCACCGAACTGCTCGCTCAAGCCGCCGTTCTGCATGCCATCTATGATGATCTGCCGCGGCGTGCAGTATTGGAATATCTCGCTCCGGTTCCAGACGCCCGAAGTCATGTGCAGATCGAGCAGTTGACCGTAGACGTCGTTGCAGATCTCGCCCGACGAGGTGAAATAGGGGTTCTTCTTTCGCGCCGCGCCGCGGATCTTCCCGAGAATGTCGAGCGTCGCCTGCATCCAGCAGCCGTAGGTATCGAAGCCCGGGTAGAGGCGTCCATTGTCGTACATCGTGTTGAGCTGGTCGTAATAGCGGCCGTCGGTACCGAAGGCCAGGTCGCGCATGGTCCAGTCCATCAGCCAGTCGCGCCATTCGCGCGACGCCATTGCCATGGGACATTCGCAATATGGCGGGAAGTTCGTCTCGAAGCGCGTGAAGGAACCGTCGTAGTTGTAGGCGGCGGCCTTCCGGTACCAGGCGTCGTCCGGAATGGATGCGTCCGCGGGCAGGCGGGACTTGGGGAACGTGGCCACGCGCGGACGGTAGCTGTAGCCGGCGGACCAGAGGTGGAAGTTGTGGTAGTCCGTGAAGAAGCCGCCCAGCGCGCGGCGCACGGCCAGTTTCTGCGAGAACTCGCGCGTCGTGCCCCACGCCAGCGAAGGGTAGGGGTACAGTCCGCAATAGCCCATGTCCGTGCCGTCGAGCATCTGACGCCAGGCAGCCATCATGTTCTCGCCGCCGGCGTAGACCATGTCCCAGCCGATCCATTGCGCCTCTCCGGCGGGCATGACATCCCAGGCATCCAAAAGCCACTTGATGTAAGGGTGCACGTCATTGGGCTTGAGTGTGCGCGCCGTGTAGTCGCGGTAGATGTCAGCTGCCTCGTGCCAGTCGCCGCCGCCAGTCAGCGCCAGACGGAAGGTGCCGCTGGTCCACTGGCTATGTGGCTTGACGAGGGTGCGCTGCCAACTGGCCAGCGTCGCGCCGCCGGAACCGTCGGCGCCATAGAAGAAGCGGTAGTCCTCGTAACGGGGATCCTCGATGCCAAGGTACAAGCCCTGCTGCTCGTCCCATAGCGCCGACCAGCGCATCGGGGTGGCGTGGCCGGTATCCAGGAGCTGGCCGGCGCCCGCGCTGTCGGCCGCCTCGTGGTCGCGCAGTGCGGCGGGATCACCGCGCTGCCCGCCGCCGGCCACGTTCTGCATCACCTGGCCCCAGCAGCGCGGCACGAAAAGCCAGTCGTCGGACGGGTCGCCGCCGAGTTGTATGCCCGTGACGACCGGGAAGCGGAATTCCACCACCTCGACGTCGGAATCGTTGTCTATCCGCATCTGCCACTCGCTCTGCCCGTTGGGCAGGAGGGTGCCGATGGTCGCAATCCCTATGCCGTTGTCCAGGCGGTGCGTCAGCGTCAGCACCGGTCGCTCCGCCGTTCCGCTCACTTCGCAACCTTCAAGCACGGCGTTATACAAGTCCTGCGAGAACGGTGTGGCGTCGCCGGGCTTCTTCCACATCAGCGAGACGATTGCCTCGTGCATGGAGGCCGCCCTGGCCACCGGCAGGCCGGAACGCTTGTCGGTGATGGACTTGAGGCCGTACGCATCCACCTCGATCTTGAGGCGGCCATTCTCGACGATGCGCGCGTCGTTCGGTCCGGACTGGTACGACAGCGTGCCGCCGCCGAACATGAAGGAGCTCTTGCCGTCGCGGGCCTTCATTGCGACGTGGAACTGCAGGGAATCCGTGCCGCCGCCGTGGACCGGCAGGGCGGCGAGGTCGTCCGGCGACGCCAACGCCTGCCAGGTCTTCCCGCCGTCGCTACTGTACTCGCAGCGCGCCTCCACGTTCGCCGGCAACCGGAACGTGGCGCGACGCCAGCGGGCCACGTCGAAGGGTTTCACCGGAACCGTCCAGATTTCTCCGCCGGTCGGCCCACGGTAAGACGACACGATGGCCGCCACGTCGGGTGCCGCGTCCTGCTGCGTCAGGACGATGACATCGAGCTTGGCGCCGCCGCAGTAGTTGAGTTTGAGCGTATGCTCGCCGGCGGTGAGGTCATAGGCGCCGGCGCGAATCCAGACCCAGCCGTTGGTGGGACCCCATGCGCCGTCCATCACGGTGCGCTGATCTCCGTCCAGCCATTCGTGATGCAGCCAGCCGCCCACGATGGGAAACGCGCCGCGCTGCCACACGAAGTAGCGGCCGGGGGTGGCGACCGTCAAACGGTAGGAGGCGCTGGCCACATGGGCGATGGCGCCGCCGCCCGAGGCCTGGGGTTCGTAGATGACCCCGTCTCCCTGCTGCGCCACGATGGCATCCGCCATTTCGGCCTCGATCGCGATCGGCGCGGCGCCGTGCTGCACGAACGGCCCGGAGAAGCGCGCGCCGGCGCTGAACGAATGCAGCCCCTCCGCCCGGGCCACGCGCAACGCCTGTGAGAGGATCACCGGCGGCTCCTGGCCCTTGGGCACGCGCGTCACCGCCGCGCCGCCCAGCACGAAGTACCGTCCGTAACCTTCAATGCGCAGGTCTCCGCCGTGGAGTCGCTTGGCAAAGAAGGCGAACGGCAGTCGCGTCGTGAAGGTCTTCCAGGCGCCGTCGCCCCGCAGCCGTTGGCCGTCGGGGATGTCGTCGGGCGTGCGCCAGACGCCCACGGGGTAGGGGTCGTGACGGATGCTGGCGTCGGACGAATCGTAACGGATGCGCAGTACGCCGTCGCCGCCGTCGAAATAGCGCACGGTCAGCACCAAGTCGCTTTCTCCCTTCCAGTTTCTGAAGACACTCCATGGTTCCGCGGCCAAATACACGTAGCCGGGCTCGCCGTTCGGTCGTAGCGCCAGAGCGCCGGCCGTGTCCGCGACGTTCGTCGGCACCAGAGTACCCTCGACGCCGCCGGGCAGTGCGCTCAGGCCGTTCGAGGCGCTGACGCCGCCGGGGCCGAACTCGATCCAGCGGCTGTTGGCCGGATCGGCCAGCCAGGGTGGCGCGGCTTGTCCCAGTGGTGCCATCAGACAACAGCATCCCAGCCGGAAGACTAGAGTTTTCAGGAATCGATTTGACATGCGTACGCTCCCATGGTTCCCCAAACGCGCCTATTGACACCAAGTCTTAATAGTCTTAATATATCAATCATGAGCTCTGGACCGCAAGAGATTTGAGTGGTGAAGAACAAGAACACCAAGACCGTCGATTTGACCTTGGACCGTTCGCGCAATCTGCCGGAGCAGATTACCGGGCAGATGCGCGCGTTGTTGTCCTCCGGACGGATTCCCGTGGGGATGCGCTTGCCGTCTACGGAGGCACTGGCGCGGCAATGGGAGACACACGTGCCGTATGTGCACGCGGCCTTGAAGGCGCTGGTAGTGGAAGGCTGGTTGGAACGGCGGCATGGCAGCGGCACGTTCGTGTGCGAGAAACGGCGCAAACTGCGGACCGTGGGCATCTACTATTCGGGCGGCATGCTGGCCGATGCCGAGCGCCGCTTCCTGAGGAGCGTTCATCAAGCCTTGATCGCGATCATCGAAGGTTCGGGGCGGCGTTGGAGCCTCTGGGATGACCCGCGGCCGTATGGGCAGTATGGCGAGGCCTGGAGCGAACTGGAGTCCGCCGTCCAGACACGTGAACTCGATGCGCTGATCGTGCCGTCGTGCGACTTCCAGCATTATCAGTGGCTCTCCCGTCTGCCGGCACCGACAGCCTTCATGACCACCAACACGGCAGTGCCCAACCGTGTCGACACCGACCACGACCAGATGGTCCGGCTGGCGATTGACAGCCTCGTTGCGGAGGGATGCCGCTCTCTCGGGTTGATCAGCGCCACCCCGGCGCGCCTCGGTCCCGACAACCACAGCGAACGGGACACTGAAGTCTATCGGACCTTCATGGCGTTCTGCCGGGAGAAGCATATTCGCACTCTACCGGCATGGACGATCACTAGCGACGCCCCGGGTCTTACGCACGCCTCGTGTGAGCGCTGGGGTTACGATGCCTTTCAGAGACTGTGGACCGAGCGGAAACACCCCGACGGTCTGATCGCGATCATGGATGCCGAGGCGTTGGGTGTGACCATGGCCATACTCGAACGCGGCGTGCGCGTTCCTGGAGAACTGCGAGTGGCGATGCACAAGAACGAGGGCGTGGACCTGCCGTGTCCCTTCACGGCTACGCACATCGTCAATCATCCGGCTGAGGCCGCCAGGGGATTGATCGAGATCGTGGAGCGGCAGTTCGATGGCAGGACCATGTCTCCGGTAATGATAGGTTTCGAAATCAAGGCCGCGGAGCAGTAATCCAAGGCCGGGTCATGAAGAATGAGAGGTGTCAGATGCAAACAGGAAGACGCATATGGCGGTGGATGGCGGTCGTGCTGGCGGCGACGCTCTTGACGGGACGGGCGGCATATGTGGACTGGGACCCCATCAGCGGCAACGACTGGGGAACGGCGGCGAACTGGTCAAACGACACCACCAAGGTGCGCGCGTTGCCGACCTCCGGCGACATTCCTTGTATTGGACGCCTGGGGGCAAACAGCGAGCAACCGTGCGTGGTGACCGGCGACGGCACCGTGGGAGGTTCGTCACTGTACGTGTCGGTCAATAACAGAAACGGCAATCTGCGGGTGTTGTCCGGATCTCTGAACATTGGGAACGAATTCCGGATCTGCTACAACGGCAACGGCGTAGCACACGTGATTCAGTCCAATGGCGCGGTTACTGCCGGCGGCAGCGTCAATATCGCCAGTTATGGTGCGGCGGGGCAGCGGGGAATCTATGAACTGGCAGGCGGCTCCGTCGCTTGCGTAGGCGATATGAACGTTGCCGGAACCGGGCCCGGCACATTCATTCAAACCGGCGGCACGAACGCGCCTGGGCGCTTGTATGTGGGAAACAGCACGGTTGCATATACGGGTGTCTACGAACTGGCGGAGGGGAGACTCCAGAGTGGAGTCTCTTCGGTAGGGCAGAGCGGCGAAGGACGGTTCGTGATGTCGGGGGGCGCCTGGCAACAAAACGGCACGCTCTACGTGGGGTGGGGCGCCAACTCGCGTGGGACCTTGATTGTCAGCAACGGTAGCCTGG
>JAQULY010000272.1 GCA_028718445.1 Kiritimatiellia bacterium | reverse complement strand
TCTCCCTCAGCTTAGCGCACGGTCCGACCACCATGAGCGCCGAGCCGGACTCCACCTCCACCAGTCTCATCTCCCGCCCAGGCAACCCGGCGTCCGCACACGCCGCCTCCGTCACCTTCGATATGGCGCGCGCGCGATCGCTGTCCACCGAGCTCAACAGCTCCAGAACGCGCTTCGGCAGAGTCACCGTCACCGGCTGACTAGGCTCGGCGAACTTGCGCGGACGGCCGCCGCGACGCGGGTCGCGTAAAGTGGCGCGCTGGGTGTCGTTCATCGAGGACGCTCCTTCCGTGATTTTTTGTTTGGCCGCCAGAGGCAAACACTACCGCAAAGGCAGCTCGTGCTGACTTGCCGCCGCAATCGTCACGCCCTCGGCGTGCATTCGCTCACGGCACAGCGCCGTCGCCACGCGGCCACGGGGCGTGCGTTCCAGGTAGCCCTCCTGGATCAGAAAGGGTTCATACACCTCCTCGATGGTGTCGGCTTCCTCACCGACCGCCACCGACAGAGTGTTCAGGCCGACAGGGCCGCCCCCGAACTTGACCAGCAACGCGTGCAGCAGGCGCTTGTCCATTTCGTCCAGCCCGTGAAGGTCAATCTCCAGCAACGACAACGCTTCCCCGGCTACCGCGCGATCTATGTGGTTGCCCGCCCTGACCTGGGCAAAGTCGCGCACGCGGCGCAGCAGGTTGTTGGCGATGCGGGGCGTGCCGCGCGAGCGCGCGGCAATCTCGTGCGCGCCTTGTTCGTCAATGCTGACTCCCAGCCTGTCGGCGGAGCGCTTCACTATCTGGCTGAGATCTTCCGCCAAGTAATAATCGAGCCGGTTGACCAGTCCGAAACGCGAACGCATTGGCGAAGAGATCAGACCGCTGCGCGTGGTGGCGCCGACCAGAGTGAAACGCGGCAAATCCAGCCGGATCGAACGCGCGTTGGGCCCCTGGTCAATCATGATGTCAATGACGAAGTCCTCCATGGCGGAGTAGAGATACTCCTCGACGGCGCGCTGCATACGATGAATTTCGTCAATGAAGACAATGTCGCCCGGTTCGAGGCTGGTCAGTAGTCCGGCCAGGTCGCCCGGCTTGTCTATTACGGGGCCGGACGTGGTCTTGACATGCACGCCCATAGCCTCACCAAGGATGAATGCCAGCGTGGTCTTCCCGAGACCGGGCGGTCCCGACAGCAGCACATGATCGAGCGACTCCCCGCGTTGGCGCGCGGCTTCCACCGCCAGCATCAGGCGGTCGCGCACCTTCTGCTGTCCGACAAAGTCCGCGAAATTCGTCGGCCTCAGTTTGTTGTCGAAGGCCGGATTGCGCTGGTTCAGCGTCTCTTCGATCCGTTCCATGAGCTGGTCGCCATATTAGGCATAAGCGCCGGGCGTGTCGAGCACGCCCCTGCGATTGACAAACGCGCCTTATTCGGCAAATATTACTATTGAATTTTGTTGCGGCGTCGCGCAAATCCGTAACCGCACAAAATCAAGCCGGGAGTTGTGTGATATGCCGTCGCTGCGTCTATCGGGATTATGCGCCGCTTCCATCCTGGTTGCGGCGGGTTGTGCGTCCACATCCGGCGACAGGTACTTCACCGGCACCTCCACTCGCGCCAACGTTTACGTATCGCCAGTCGAGGCTTCCGTCGAGAAGATCGCGATCATGCCATTCAAAGGACCGACCGACCTGATCGGCACATCGGTGTCCGACATGTTCGTGACGGAGATGCTGCGCGCCGGCCGCTACACCCTCGTCGAGCGCAGCCAAATGGGCAATGTCCTGAGCGAATCGGAGATCGCCCTGGCCGGCCTGTCGCAGCAGAAGGCCGTCGAAGTCGGAAACATGATGGGCGCGGACGGCGTCATCATCGGCACGGTGGATGAGTACGGCAATGTGGCGCGCGGCGGGAAGACCTTGCCGGTCGTCGGCATCTCGGTGCGCATGATTCACTGCAAGTCGGGCAAGGTCATCTGGAGCGCCGACTTGGCGGAGCGCGCTTCCGACAGCGACACCACCCTGCCGCAGCAGGCCCGTCAGGTGGTCCATCAGATCACTGCCGCTCTTTATGTCAAATGGGGCAGGGCTCCTCGCTCCAGTGCCGCTTCCGCGCCGGCGCGCGCCCCCGTTGCCCCCGTTGTCGCCGTCCCGGTGGCGCCGCCCGATCCGCCCACCGGACTTAAAGCCGGCGATTTCGGGCTGCGTGAGGTCACGCTCTCCTGGATCGCTCCGCCGGGCGCCGACAAGGTGCGCATCGAACGCGCCAGTCAGGCCGATGGCCCTTTCGTTCCGGTGGAAACCGTCTCGGCGTCGAATCAGAGTTACACCGATCGCGGCGGTCGGACCAAACTGGATGACAGCGCAACTTACTACTATCGCCTGGTCGCGCTCGGGCAGACCGGCCTTGCCGGCAAACCATCCGCCGCGGTCGAGAGCATGACGGCGCCGCCTCCCGACCCCCCGGTCGCCCTGCGAGGCACGGCGCCCGCCTGCCGCGCGGCGCGGATCGAATGGGATCCACCCCGCGCGGCAGGCGTGGAACGCTACCGCCTGGAGCGCTGCGCCGCCGGTGCGGACGACGGCTGGTCAGCGTGCGGCGAGGTTTCGCAGTGCTGTTTTCAGGAGGGTGGCAAGGCCGATTCGCCGCTGGCCGACAGCACCTGCTACCGCTATCGCGTTGCCTCGATCAACCGCGTCGGCGCAGTCGGGGAATGGTCGAAGCCTGTCGAGGTCACCACGCGCCCGCCGCCAGGCGCGGTCAACGGCCTGACCGCCGCGCGCGGCCAGGTGCGTTGCGTGCCTTTGTCATGGGAACAGTCGCAAGACGAGGGCATTGTCGAGTACCAAATCGAGCGCCGCGCAACGGGCGAGACCGACTTTCTCCCGCTGACCACTGTGCGCGCCTCCGGCGCCACCAGTTTCCTGGACGGCAAACGCGATCCCGGCAACTTGGCCGACGACCACACCTATTTCTACCGCATACGCGCCCGCAACGCGGTGGGTTCCTGCGGGCCGTGGAGCGACCCCGTCGAAGCCACCACGCGTCCGCCGCCGCCGCCGGTAACCGGACTGGCCGCCAAGGAGGGCCTGCCGCGCTCCGTCGAGTTGACCTGGGATGCTTCGCCCGACGAGAAGGTCACCGGCTATGTGCTCGAACGCGCGCCGGGCGAGGCCGGCGACTTTGTTGAGGTGGCGCGCACGAAGGGCATCGCCGGCACACTCGTGCATGACCGGGACGGCGCCTCAGCCTCGGCGCCTTGCGGACGCCTGGCGGATGGTGCCGTGTACCGTTACCGTGTCCGCGCCTGCAACACCGCCGGCGCGCTCTCGGAATGGTCCGCCATCGTCGAGGCCCGCACCAAGCCGGCGCCCGCGGCGCCGTCGGGGTTGACGGCGAGCGCGACCCTAGGACGGCGCGTGGAACTCGCCTGGCAAGCCAATGCGGAACCCGATATCGTGGCGTATGTGGTCGAGTCGCGCGAAGCCGCGGCGTCTCGCTGGCGCGAGGTGACGCGAACCGACAAGATCGCGCACACGCACACGGGACTGGACGACGCTGAGAAGCGCCTGTACCGCGTCAAGGCGCGCGATCGTGACACCATCGAGAGCGCCTGGTCGGACGAGACCGCCGGCGGCACGCGTCCCTTGCCTCCACCGCCCACGGCGCTGACCGCCATCTGGCGGGACGGTCAGGCCGTGCTGACCTGGCAGGCGCCAGACGATGTCAAGGTCGCCAAGTACCACGTCTGGAAGAAGACCCTGCTTGGACTGAGTTCGACGCGTCTGGGCGATACAGACGGCTGCGAGTTTGTCATCGCCCCGCAGGTGGTGGGTAAGAAGCTGGCGGTTCACGTTACGACACTGGACGATGAGGGTCTGGAAAGCTCGCGCAGCACGGATGTCGAGATTCTGCCTGAACCCGCGGCCGGCAGTACCGTCACGGAATCCGCTGCGGCCAATCTGGGGGGATCATGAGCGACCACGCGAGGTGTATGCATAGCGCCCGTTTCGGGTGCGGACGGCAACCGATTGGGACCGTTCCGGCATGTCTGGCCTGGCTCATTTTCGCGGTTTGCGGACTTCAAGGCGCGGACCGTGCCAAGCTGCCGGAGAGCCGCTCCGCCGGCGCCTTGGATAGCGGCGAAGGCGGACTGCGCGAAAGTGGAGATGCCGGCATCCGCGAGCGCAACGGCGGTTTGCGCGAGACCCAGGACTCCGGCGCCCTGGAGAGCGGCAACGGAGGCTTGCGCGAAACGGGCGGCAGAGGTCTGCAGGACTCGCAGGGCGTGTTGGCTTCCTCGGATGCGGGCGGCGGGGCCTCGCCGGAGTCGTCAAGGTTGAAGGACCTGCGCGCCAAGCAGGCAGCCGAACTCGACAGTCTGCGCAACACCTACGACCACCGCGCACGCACGGAGTGCCCGCGCAATCGCGACGGCACGATCAACAAGAACAGTGCCGAATACAAGAATCTGGTCGGCGAGTATACCGACGCGCACGAGGCAGTGCGCCAGAAGCACCTCGCAGATCTACCGCCCGACAAGGTCGGTAAAGGCGTGCAGAACACCGGTAGCAAACGCAAGGATGTGCGGTCGGACGGCGATTACACGGCCAGCGACGATGCCAGTTACGATGGGCAGAAGAAGGATTGGGAGGGCCGCGGCCACTCCGTCAAGGACAAAGGCTACAAGGCGGTCAACGAGAGCACCGACGAAAGCTTGTGGAAGTCGGACCCCGACGGCAAGTACCGCGACGCCAAGATCAAAGACCCGGACGCCATGGGAACGCCCGGCGGCCAGAAGTCGGTCGGCGACAAGCGCGGCATTACCGACGCCGAAGGCATGACCCTTGACCACGAGAAGAAATACCTGGACGGCAAGGAGCGCGGCAACCTCAAGGATCAGGCCAAGGCTGTCAACAAGGCCGGCGAAAAGACCGGGCGCGCCGCCTCGGATCCGGACGGTCTCTACGCCAAGAACCGCGCGCTGCAGCAATACGGCGACGACGTCACCGCCGGCATCACCGACCTTGGCGACTCTCCCGCCGAACGGCAACGCAAACTGGATGATTTCCAAAAGGCCAACGACGCCGAAATGGAGCGCATCAAGGCTGAAGGCAAGGCTCAGGGCGAACGCGGCCAGCGGAACCGCGAACAGGTTCGCGACCAAACGCGCAAGACCGAGACCGCCGGCGACGAGGCCTGGAACAAGGCCAAGAACGACGCCAACTACGACGGTCAGAAGACCACCTCCGAGGCCATTGACGATCGCATCAAGCAGGTCAATGACGCCAACCGCGCCACGGCCGAACAGAACAAGGCGACACGCGAACGGTTGGAGGGCGGCACTGCCAGGGCAGACACACCGGATGGCAAGCCGCGCGTTGATGCCGACGCTCCTGGCGGGCCGCGCGTGGATGCCGATACCCCCGGCGGTCCCAAGGTCGATGGACCGGACGGCCCGCACGGCGCCGCCAAACCTGGCAAAATGGGGAAGGCCATGGAAGCGGCCGGCAAGGGCATGGAGGCGGTGGACATCCTGGCGACCGCCGAGGACGCCAAGACGGCTATTCAGGAAGGCGACATGAAGAAGTTGCGCGGCACCCTCGCGGAGGGCGCCGACGGTCTGGTAGGCAGCCCCGTCGCCACCGGCAAGATGGTCAAGGACCGCCTGGTAGATGCGCACGGCGACAAGAATGACGCGCAGGCGCGCGCCGCCGCCGCGGAGGCCAACGAACAGCAGATGCGCTTGGATCTGCTGCGCGAGGGCTACAGCAAAGAGAATGTGGACAAGATCATGGACGCCCACGAAAAGGGTGACGACGGGCCGCTCAAGGCTGGATACGCCAAGATCGGCAAGGAGATACCCAAACCGGTCGAGACGGACCCAACCATCGGCGAGAGTCTCTCCAACTACGGCTCGGAGGTCGTCGAGAATGCCGGCGAAGTGTACGACGGACTCAAGGAGCGCGGCGCCAAGGCCGGCAAGCTGGTCAAGGGCGCGGCGGAGGATGTGTCCGAGATTGGCGCGGGACTCACCGAGAAGGGCGTGGTTGACCAGATTCGCGAGAACCAGAAGGATAACTGGACCGGCAATAACCTGGCGGCCGGCGCCGACCACATCTACGAGAAGGGCAAGGAAGCGGTAGGGATCAAATCCACCGACGGCGAGCGTGAAGATCAGGCCGCGAAGGACCTGGCCGACAAGCTGATCGAGAAGGGCGTGGACCCCGGGGAGGCGCGCGAAGCCGCCGAGAGAGTCATCCAGCACCCCGGCGACAAGGATGCCGCCACGCACATGCGCGACCTGGTGCGCGAAGCCGATCCGGCCACCAAGATGGTCGAGAAGGGCGTGGACCCCAAGGAGGCGCGCGAGGCGGCCGACCGGATGCGCCAGAATCCCAATAGCGCCGAAGCCCGCTCGCATGTGCGCGATTTGATCCGCGAAGCGCAGGAGCAGAAGGGCAAGGATGGCAAGGCCGGCAAGGGTGGCAAGGCCGGCGATGTGCCAAAGCAAGTCGCCAAGGAGAAACCCGACAAGGCGCCGGACGTCGAGAAGACCGCCGGGACGGACACGGCGGAAAGCGACGACGGCCGGTCAACATCCGAACGCGGTGCGGTGGCGGATGACGGCGAGCCGCGCAACGACGCCGGCCAGAAGGTGGACGCCGGCGCCTATGGCGAGGGCGACCGCATAGTCACGGCGGATGGGCGCGAGTTCGAACGCAAAGATGGCCACTGGAGCGCGACCGGCGAGAATTACGGCGCCTACAAGGGCGGCGGCGGCGGACTCAAGGACAGCGAACCGGCGGCCGCGGAAAGCGGCAATGAAGCTGCAGGCACGGTTGGCGCCGGTAACGCGCTGGACGGCTTTGTGGGCGGACGCGAGGGCCGGGCGGCGGCCAACGGCGCGGCGGCGAATGGGCTGATGAGCGGACAGCATGATCTGGCCGACGCCGCCAAGGCCGGCGATCAGGCCGGACGCGACGCCCGCCAGGCTGTCAATTCAGCAGGACAGGACGCGCGCGACACGCAGAGCAAGAGCAGCGCGCAGACCGCCGCGGCCAACCGGGAGACCAGCCTGGGTAAGGCGGTGGCGGATGGCCTGCAGCAAGGCGTGGAGAAGGGCCTGACCTCGGCCGGCGAAGCCTTCGGCTCGAAGGCGGCGGATAAGGTGAACGACAAGATCTACGGCGACGGCCACAAGCAGGACCAGCCCGAGAGCGACGGCAAGGGCACCGGCGGCGGTGCGGCGGGTGGGGGAGGTCAAGACAAAGGCGGGAAACCTCCACATAAGGCGGGCGTTGGCGACGGCGGCGGCAAGGACCGCGGTGACGGGCACGGCAGCAAGGGCGAGGGGCGGGGCGGCAAGGGCGATGGCAAGCCTGGCAAGTCGGACGGCTCAAAGGATGGCGACGAACGCGGCGGTTCGAAGTCCGGCGACGGCGACGGATCGGGCGACGATTCGGGCCCGACCGTCACCTGTCCGGGTTGCGGCGCGAGCATCAAGGGCGTCGCCGG
>JAQULY010000271.1 GCA_028718445.1 Kiritimatiellia bacterium | reverse complement strand
CGGGTTCAAGAAGATCATGCTCGTGAACGGCCATGGTGGTAACGAGTTCCTGCTGCCCACGTTCGCCAATATGCAGATGGAGCGCCCCCGCGGCTATCAGATCTACCTGGTGCGGCTGGACGGGTGGTTCGTCCCGAAGAACGATCGCAAGTGGGAGAAGATGAAGGAGACGCCGAGGGACTGGCACGCGGGCGAAACGGAGACCAGCATGTCGCTGGGTTTGTTCCCCGAACTTGTGCGGATGGACAAGATCGACAAGCCCTATAAGCCGAACGGGCGGCTGGGGCATTTGCCCTCGGTGATGGTGCCTTATTGGTGGACCGCGCTGGTGCCGGGCCAGTACGCGGGCGACGCGCGCTACGCGACAATCGAGAAGGGGAAGTACCTGGCCGAGTATGAAGTCAGTGCGCTGACGTCAACCATTCGCGCCGTCAAGAAGGACAAGGAAGTGGAAAAAGTTGCCGCCGAGTTCTTCGCGGCCTGTTACGCCAACGGCGTGCACGACGCTCCCCGCAAGAAGAAGGTTAGCCTGTTGCGCTGAATATCGGATGTTTTTATGAACAGCAGACAACGTTTTCTGGATGTCCTGAACGGGCGGCGGCCGGCGGACCGGCTGCCGATGATCGAATGGGCGGCCTGGTGGAACCTAACGGTCGAGCGCTGGGAGCGCGAAGGACTGCATACCGCCGGAAGAACCTATCTCGATCTGCAGGAGGACTTCGGCCTGGATCCGATGACCTTTCTGCCGGCGGCGCCGACACTGCCGGAATTCCTGCATCCCGCCGAAGGCGAGCCGGCCATCAAGAATGAGCAAGACTACGAGCGGGCCCGGCCTTATCTCTTTTCTGACGAGATCATCGGCAAGGCCAAGGCCAGCGCCATGGAGATGCGCGCACGACAGGCCCGTGGGGAGATCGTGGTCCGCATGTGGCTGGACGGATTCTTCTGGTTCCCGCGGAAATTGCTGGGCATCGAACCGCACCTCTACGCCTTCTATGACCAGCCCGCGTTGATGCGCCGCATGAACGACGACCTGGCCGAATTCAGCATTCGCGCGATCGAGGCGATTTTCCCCGTCGTCGTGCCCGACATGGTCGGGTTTGCGGAGGACATGTCCTACAACAACGGGCCGATGCTGTCCGAGGCGCAGTTCATGGAATTCCTGGCACCCTACTACCGGCGCGTCATTCCGCATCTCAAGCAGGCCGGCGTGCGCGTCCTGACGGACAGCGACGGCGACATTGCCCTGATGGTGCCGTGGCTGCTGAGCGTGGGCATCGAGGGCATCTACCCGCTGGAACGGCAGGCCGGCGTTGACCTGGTGGATTTGCGGCGAAAATACCCCGAATTTATCTTCATGGGCGGCTATGACAAGATGGTCATGTCACGCGGCGAAGCGGCGATGCGCGCGGAGTTCGAAAGACTGCTGCCGGTGATGCGTTCCGGCAGATACGTGCCGTCCGTGGATCACCAGACACCACCGGGCGTGTCGCTCGAGAACTACCGCACTTACCTGCGGCTCTTCAACGAGTACGCCAGCAAGGCCGTCTCCTGAAAGCCGCTGGACCGGAGGATGTGCCGAAGCGCTTGAGCCGCACCGTTGCCGTCATGGAGAAGCCGATATGTTTACGGGATTGATACAGCAAACCGGCAGTCTGGCGAAGCTGACGCGCGAGGGTGGGGGGTGGCGGTTGCGGGTGGCGCATGCGCCGTGGCCGGAACCGCTGTCCAGCGGCGAGAGCGTCGCCGTGCAGGGCGCGTGTCTGACCGTCGTGGCAGCGGATTTGCGTTGGTTTGACGCCGATCTGCTGGACGAGACGCTGGCGCGCACGGCGCTGTCGCGCCTGCCGCAGGGCGCGCGTCTGAACCTGGAACGCGCGCTGCGGTTGGGAGACCGCCTCGGCGGGCACATCGTGAGCGGGCATGTGGACGAGACGGGACAGTTGCGGCGAATCGAGCCGCGCGGGCGCGATGTGGCGCTGACGGTGGCGTGTTCGAAGCGGCTGGCGCGCCTGACGATTCTGAAGGGATCGGTCGCCCTCGACGGCGTCAGCCTGACGGTCACGGACCTTCAGGAAACCTCCCTGACGGTTGAGATCATTCCCCACACCTGGACGCACACCAGCCTGAGCGAACGCCGCGAGAGCGACTATGTCAACCTGGAAGCCGACATACTGGGAAAGCACGTGGCGCGGCTGCTCGGGCGTGACGAAGAGGCCGGCGCGGCCGGCGCGCATCTCGACCTGGACCTGCTGGAGCGCAGCGGTTTCACGGCTTAGCCGGGGAACGCCAGGTGACCGGTAAGGCTGGCGGCGTTGAAGAGCGCGTGCATGATAACCGGCGTCAACAGGTGACCGGTCGCCATGTAACCCAGCGCACAGGCCACGCCCACGCCGAAGAGCGGCAGGAACGCGCCGGCGTGCAGGTGGATGGCGGCGAAGAGCAGCGAACTCAGGAGGACGGCGCGCCAGCTTGAGCCGCCGCGCGCCAAGGCCGGCAGCAGCGTGCCGCGGAAGAGGGCTTCCTCAAACACGGGAGCTGCCAGCGTGGCGACAAGTATCAGCCACAGGCGCAACGCGCCGTGCATGCGTCCGTCGAACAGCAGTTCCAGCGCTTCCTGCGGGTCCACAGGCCAACCGGCGCTATCCATGAGCGCGATCGAGATGTACGACAGCAGCCAGACCGGCGTGAGCATGAGGATTCCGCCGCGCAATCCGGCCAGCGCTGCCCGGCGGCAGACACCGGCCTGACATGGGGCGATGAGCTGGCGCCAGTCAAGTCCGCTCATGCGCAGGCTGGTGACTACGGCGGTCGCGAAGAGGCCGTTCATGAGTAGCGGCAGTGCCAGCAGTTGCCAGGTTGACGGCAGTGACTCCGCCGCCGTGGAGCTGGGATTGGCCGCCGCCAGCAGCGCCGGAACTTGTGTCCAGAACAGCACAAGCAATAGCGGCCAGACATTTGTTCGGGCGGCGGGAAGGCCCCGCAGTGACACCGCCGCGCGGCGCCAGAAAGCCATGGAGCTGCGGGCGGTCGTCAGGTGCCAGACAATCAACACGGCACTGCTCAGTCCGAGCGCGCCGACGCAGCCGGCGGCGATGGCCGGCATCGCGGATGTCTCGATCGGCAACTGTATCTGCATGCGGATGTGCCCGTCTTCTCCGGACGTTTCAGGTGGGCGCGTAGGTGCCATTCATATGGCTGCCAGCACTTTACTTCTCGGCGGCACGCTCATTTCTGGGCCAATATACAGGCTAACCGTGCCGCTTTCAAGCCGGCCAGGGTGTCCCCTAGACTGCGAGAGTTGCACTGAGTGCGCGCTACAACATGCACGCAGACGCGCGCCAACGCGGCCCTCCAGATGTTAATACAATCGCCTGTTGAACTGTCCGCGGGAAGGCCGGTTTCCACGCCGTCCTTATCCCGCGCGGATCAAACGCATGGCCCGGCGCACGCGAGGTGGCAACTCTCGCAGTTTAGGGGGTGTGGGCTGTCGCATCCTGCTGTCGCATCCTGCTGTCGCATCCTGCTGTCGCATCCTGCTTGACGCCGCGACGGGCACAGACCATTATTACTTCCCGCCAGCCGGAAGGATGGCAATGGTTGTCTTGCGGACGGGGAATGCGGTAAAGATGGAATTCAGTCAAATGCTTGTGCCAATTGTTGTCGAACAGACAGGCCGCGGCGAACGCGCCTATGACATCTACTCGCGCCTGTTGCAGGACCGCATTGTCTTCATCGGCAGCGCCATCAACGACGATGTGAGCAATGTGATCATCGCCCAGCTTCTGTTCCTGCAGGCGCAGGACGCCGGCAAGGATATATCGCTCTACATCAATTCGCCCGGCGGTTCCGTGACCGCGGGCATGGCCATTTACGACACCATGCGCTTCCTCTCCTGCGACGTTGCCACCTATTGCGTGGGACAGGCAGCCAGCATGGGCGCCGTCTTGTTGACCGCCGGAGCCAAGGGCAAGCGCTTCGCTCTGCCCAACGCGCGCATCATGATCCATCAGCCGCTCGGCGGCGCCGAGGGACAGGCCACTGATATCAGCATCCAGGCCAAGGAAATCCTGCGCCTCAAGGACCGCCTGAACGAAATTCTGTCGCAACACACCGGGCGCGACGTCGCCGCCATAGCGCGCGATACCGACCGCGATTACTTCATGTCGGCCGCCGAAGCGCGCGACTATGGCCTGATTGACGAAGTGCTGCAACGCAAGCCGACCGGCGCTAAAGCGTAAGCAGGCGCCGCGCGGCGACCGCCCGCGGACGAAGGGAAGCGCTCAAATCCATGGCAACCACGAAGAATCCCGTCTGCGCCTTCTGCGGCCGGTCTGGCCGTGAAGCCGGTCAGATGGTCAACGGTCCGGTGGCCAGTATCTGCGCCAACTGTGTGGATATCTGCCGGAACCTGATCGAGCAGGAGGGGGGGCTATCTCCTGCGGAAGTCCACGCGCGCGGTGCCGGCAAAACCAAGACCATGCCGAAGGCAGCGCCTCCCAAACCGTTGAAGGTGCCCAAGCCGCGCGATATCAAGAGCTTCCTGGATCAGTATGTCGTCGGCCACGACTACGCCAAGCGGGCGCTGTCGGTGGCGGTGCACAACCACTACAAACGCCTCACGCAGAAGCCGAACGACCCGGCCTATGCCGATGTCGAGATCGAGAAGAGCAACATCCTGCTGATCGGCCCGACGGGCAGCGGCAAGACGCTGCTGGCGCGCACCCTGG
This sequence comes from Kiritimatiellia bacterium, assembly GCA_028718445.1. Taxonomy (GTDB): domain Bacteria; phylum Verrucomicrobiota; class Kiritimatiellia; order RFP12; family JAAYLN01; genus JAQULY01. The sequence goes on along the minus strand of JAQULY010000271.1, from coordinate 2,800 downwards.
CACGGATGCTGGATGTTCCGTTCGCCATTGCCGACGCCACCACCCTGACCGAAGCGGGCTATGTCGGCGAGGATGTCGAAAATATCCTGCTGGCGCTGCTGCAGTCCTGCGACATGGATGTCGCGCGCGCTGAAAAGGGGATCGTCTATATTGACGAGATCGACAAGATTGCCCGCAAGACCGAGAACGTCTCCATCACGCGCGATGTCTCCGGCGAGGGCGTGCAACAGGCGCTGCTCAAAATTCTTGAGGGCACGATCGCGCGCGTGCCGCCGCAGGGCGGACGCAAGCATCCGCAGCAGGAATACATCCGCATTAACACGGAACACATCCTCTTCATCTGCGGCGGCGCCTTCGTGGGCCTCGATACCATCGTGCGCCAGCGCCTCGGCAAACGTACCGTCGGGTTCCTCGATCCGAACGCCCGGCTCGGGCACAAGCTCACGGGTGAAGGTCTGTCGGTTGAGCCGGAGGACTTGATCCGCTACGGCATGATTCCGGAATTTGTCGGGAGGCTTCCCGTCGTCTGCTCGCTGACCGAACCGACCGAGGCCGACCTGGTGCGCATCCTGAAAGAGCCGAAGAACTGCATGATCCGTCAGTACCAGAAGCTGCTCTCGATGGAATCCATCGAACTGGATTTTGACGACGGGGCGCTACGCGAGATGGCGCGCGTCGCGCTGGAGCGCAAGACCGGCGCCAGAGCGCTGCGCGCGATCATGGAGCACCTGATGATGGAACTGATGTTCGAAGCGCCCGGCCAGACCGCGCTGCGCAAGATCGTGGTGACCCGCGAGATGGTCGCGGAGCAGATCGCCACCCCCGGGTCGCTGATGCGCCAGCTCAAATCCGCCTGATTTCTCGTTGAACGTTGAATCTCGCATACCACACCCAACAACAGGAACTACACATGCCCGCAAAGCGACAGAAGCCAGTCATCGCAGCCCAGCTTTATACCCTGCGTGAATACCTCAAGACTCCTGATGAGATCGCCAAAACCCTCAAGCGCGTCCGTCAGATCGGCTACGACGCCGCGCAGATTTCCGGCGTCGGCCCGATCGCGCCGGCAGACCTGCGCAAACTGATGCTCGACGCCGGCGTCGAACCCATCGGCGCGCACGTCGGACTCGACGACTTCCGCGCCGACGTGGACAAGGTGATCGCCGACTGCCAGGCTTGGGGCGTTGGTTATGTGGCCATCCCGTGGCTCTCGCACAAGGCCTGCACCACGGCCGCCGCCTGGAAGCAGCTCTTCAAGGAGTTCGAGGGTTACGCCCGCAAGCTCGCGCGCGCCGGGTTGGTGCTCCAGTACCATAACCATATGTTCGAGTTCGAGAAGTTCGGCATCAAGAACGGCAAGGGCGGCACGACCATTCTCGACATGCTCTTCAGTGGCACCCGCCTGTTGCAGGCGGAACTCGATATCGGCTGGATCGTGCGCGGCGGCCACGATCCCATTGCCTGGATCCGCAGGTTGGCGGGACGGTTGGACCAGGTACACCTGAAAGACTGGGGCGTGTTCGACAACCAGCCGGTCTGGCGTGCCATCGGCGAAGGCGGCATCGCCTGGCCGGCCGTGCTCAAGGCCTGCCGTCAGGCCGGTACGCACGATTTCATCGTCGAGCAGGATGACTGCCCGATCACCAAGGATCCGTTCCTGAGCCTGAAGATCAGCCGCGCCAACCTGCGAGCCATGGGGTTGGGCTGATCAGAGTACCAGCGCTTCCACAACGACGCTGCCGGCCACACCGCCGGTCGGCACAATGACCTGTCGCAGCGGTCGCGCCGCGCGTGCGCTGCGGCGCGCCTTCTCGCGCTCGATGGCGCTGGAGGCCGTCAACGGGATCGTCCAACGCACGCTTTGTCCCGACGGCGGCAGAGAGGAAGCATCCAGATCCAGGGCGCCGGACGCCAGCGTGGCCGGCGCTCTCTCCTTGAGTACGGTCTTGGCCAGGTAGCTCAACGGCAACGCGGCCAGGTTCCCGGACAGCGTGGGCGGCTCCATCTCCTCGATGCGCCCGGTCGCCAGCTTGAGCAGGTGCCCGGACAACGCCCGCATGAAGGCTTCCACGGCTGCGTCAGACAACGCCTCCGTCAACGCCACCTCGAAGGCAAAATGGCCTTCCACGCCCTCCTTGAAGAGCACGCGCTGCGACCACGGCAGGGGCGCGCCCGGCAGCGTGCCACGGTCGAGCCGGACTGGTAGCGCGGTCGACTTGCGGGCCGTACCCAGCCTCGGCCAGATCAGTCCGGCGCTGAGCATGTGCCGTGTTCGCGACAACGGCTTTCCGGTCGCGGTCAGTGTCACCTCCGCCAGCGTAACCTCGATCTCGCGCTTGAGCGCACCCATGATGTGACCTCCCACTATTCGCCGTTGCCAGTGCTTCCGCGTCCCTCGTGTCGCAACACGTATTCGTAGCATCGCCGCAAGGCATCGCGGAAGACTTCGAAGTTATGGTGCGTCCGCAGCAGCGCCGCGCCGTTGCGCGCGAGCGCCTGGCGGCGCTCGCGGTCAGCGCAGAGCTTGAGGATACCCGCCGCGAATTCCTCCGGCGTTTTCCCGGTGAACTCCGCCAGCGAAGCGTCCAGTATCAGCCGGTTGGCCTCGCAATCGGTGGCCACGATGGCCGCGCCCGCCTTGAGGTAGTCGAGCAGTTTTAGCGGCGTGTTCATGCCGGCCAGACGCGGCGACAGCAGGATGTCGGCGGCAGCCAGGTAGTCCGGCAGTTCGTCGGGATCAATATGCCCGAGGAAGACGGCGGCATCCGCGGCCCCTGCCGCCGCGAGCGCGGCCTTGCGG
>JAQULY010000270.1 GCA_028718445.1 Kiritimatiellia bacterium | reverse complement strand
AGGCCGTTCTCGCCCCACTGTGGCACGCCGGTAAGACTCTGGATGCGCGGACCGTGGTGCAAACGCGCGGGATAGATATCGGCAACGTGCCAGTCCAGCTTCACGGGGCCGTGCAGCGCCAGGGCGCGCGGAATGGCCGGAGGTGGCGGATAGGCATCCGCCAGCCTGACGATGGCCTGTGCGATTCGGTCGCCGTTGTTGGCGCGCGCCATCTCATGGTCGAAGACGAAGGTTTCGAAACGCAGGCTGCCGTCGTCAGCCGGAGGCAGGCGGCGCGCCTCGATCCTGACGGCGCGGTTACTGCCTTCGACCATCAGCCAGTGGCTGTAACGCAAGTCCTCAATGGCCGCGACCACCTTATCCGGCGCCAGCCGGCAGGCGGCTTCGGCCATGGCCTCGGCCAGCATGCCGATGGCCATCAGCGGCAAGCCGCGCAGGGTGCGTTCGGCCAGCGATACCGGGTGTGTACCCAGTGCGCTGTCGGCCAGGATGGGTAGGTCCATGATCGAGAGGCTCTGGACCAGTTCGACGCATTCGCCCGGCGTTTCGGCGGCGACCTCGGCGTCCAGCAGGAGCGGAAAGTCCGTGCGGCCGTCGTAGGCGGACGTCTGGCTGGATGGCGGCGGCGGTCCGTCGCGCTTGCCGGCCGGCGGAGGCATGGCCGGAGCGACCAGCGCATCGGGAATCGCGACCGCCGCCAACGTCGGTAGCGCGGTTGACAGCGGCAGGTTGCGCTCGGAGCGGGACGGGCGCTGCTGGCGCGGCCGTGCCAGGTCGAGGAGGCGCGAGCCGCGGTTGGCATGCAGCGGCGCGACATCAATGTGCTGTCCGTGCGCCGCCAGAGCGGCCAGGGCGTAGTGCAGTTGCAGCACGCCCGAGCGATGTCCGCGATTGGCCGCCAGCGCCAGGTGGGGACGGCGCTGCAGGATTGAGTCGATGCTGTCGGTCAGGCTGCCGCGCGCGCCCAGTTCGACGAAGACCCTGAATCCATCCTCGTACATGCGCTCGATGGTGCGCACGAAATTGACCGGTTGCGTCCATTGGGCGGCGGCATCGGCCGCCAGTTCCGCGGGCGCATCGCCATGTGGCGCGGCATGCAGACAGGAATAAACCGGCATGCGCGGAGGACGCTTCAGCCATTTCGCGAAGAAGGCGGTCAGGGCCGGCTGAGCGGGCGCAAACCAGGGCGTATGGTAGGGATGGTTGAGGTGCAGCGGGCGAACGTTGCCTCCGGCCCGGGCGATGGCCTCGGTCACGCCCGCGGCAATGGCCGGACGGACGCAGAGATAGAACTGGCTGGCGCTGTTCTCGCGCGTGATCATGGCGTCGGCGCCGTACGGTGCCAGGCAGCCCTCAAGGCTGTCGCGCGGCAGCCCCGTGACCGCCAGGCAGACGCAGGCGGGCAGGTGTGACGACGCGGTCATCTCCACCATCATCCCGTAGCCCTCGCGCAGAGCCTGCAGACGGTCGGCGCGCGTCTCGAAGGCGAAGACGCCGGCGCATTCCAGCGCCGCGATTTCGCCGACTCCCGCGCCCACCACGGCATCCGGCACGAGTCCGAGCTGCGTGCAGAGGCGCAGCAGGGCGGTATCGGCTGCCAGCACGGCCTGAACGGCGCCGGCCAGGCCGAAAGCTTCGGTCACGGCGGTATCGGGCTGCACGCCGGTGGGGAAGATCCATTGGCTGGGCAGCATGGCGCAGCGCGCTCCGGCGCAGGCGGTATCAGCATCGTCGAAGGCCGAACGGCAGGCCGGGAAGTTCAGGCAGAGGTCCCGCAGCATGTCCGGGTACTGCGACCCCTCGCCGGGAAAGACGAAGACCGTGCGTCCGGGCGCGGGACAGATACCGGTATCCAGATAAACACCCTTGCTCTCCGCGAGCCGGCCCCTGCCGGCGTCGAACTTGCGCAACAGCAGGCGCAACTTGTCCGCCAGGTCCGCCGTGGATGTCGCCACGACGGCGGCGCGCGCCAGCGCATTGCGCGCGGCCAGTCCCGTGGTCAGGGCGATATCCCTGAGTTCCGGCTGCGCGGCCCGTTCGAGATACGCGAGCAACCGTGTGACGTTGGCGGCCAGTTCTTCCCGGTCGGCGCCGCCGATCAGGCAAAGCTCGCTCTCCAGCACGTCGTGTATGTGCAGTCGCGTCTTCACTTATGTCCCGGAAACTGCTCCAGCAGGGCATGTGCCGCCACGCCGCCAAAAGCCATCGCGCTGACACCCGCGCGACGGGGCTGGCCGGCATCGTTGTGGACCCACGGCCTGGCGGTCGCACTGAGGTAGAAGGGTGTCGAGGCGAGCCGCAGGTACGGGTTCGGGCGGTTGGCCTGTTGCGCCGGCGGTATGATGCGATGGTAGATTCCCAGCGCCGCCTTGACCATGCCGGCCGCTCCGGCGGCCGCCGCGCAATGACCGATCAGGGCCTTCACCGATCCGAGCGCGACGGTCGCGCCGCGGCTGCCGCGCGCGCCGAAGACGGCGGTTAGTGCCTGCACCTCCGCGCGGTCCTGGGCGGCGATGCCCGAGCCATGCGCCTCGATCGCCGCCACGGAATCGGGCATCACACCAGCTTGTTGGCAGGCACGCTGAATGGCCCGGGAGAGTCCCTCGCCATGCGTGTGCAGCAAATCCTTGAACCCGCCATTCGTGGCCAGTCCGACGGACTTTAGCAGGGCGTAGATGCGGTCACCATCGCGCATGGCATCGGCACGCCGTTTCAGCACCAGTATGGCGCCGCCCTCGCCGAAGAGCGTGCCATCGGCGTCGCGGCCGAAAGGGTGGGGGGCGTCGTGACCGGAAAGCACGCCCAGGCGGCTGTAGGGCATCAGCCACTGGGGCGTCAGGCAACCTTGAATGCCGCCGGCCAGGGCCAGATCGGCGCGCCCTTCGCGGAGTTCGTCGGCGGCATCGCGCAACGCGACCAGCGCGGAGGCGCAGGCGGCGTCAACGGTGTAGACCGGGCCCTGGATGTCGAAACGGCTGGCGATGCGTCCGACGATCAGGTGGCGGAGCAGTCCCGGCAGGTTGCGCGAGTCGTATTCCGGCAGGCAGCGCAGCAGGTTGGCGCGCAGCGTCTCGAACTGCGCCGTGCTGCCGTGCGGGAAACAGCGCCGTACCAGGTCAAGCGTCTGGTCCACCACCAGTCCCTGTTGCAGCCAGTTGACCGTGGCGGGATCCATGTATGGGGCGTATCCGAGGATGGCGGCGGTGCGCTCCCGTGGCAGCGCCTTGTCGCCGTAACCGGCGTCCTTCAACGCCTGCGTGGCCAGGTCGAGCGCCAGGGCATGTTCCGGATTGGAGCCGGCCAAGTTGGCGGCGCTCAGGCCCAGCGCCACGGGATTGGTCTGCCAGAGCCCGCGCAGATAACCGCCGTGCAGCGTGGAAACGCGGTTGAACGCCGTGCTCCCGGGGTCGAGGAAGCGTGCCGCGCCGACGTCGGGCGCCGCGCCGATGGCGGACGTACCGCCCAGCACCCGCAGCCAGAAGCTGCGCAGGCCGTCGCTGCCCGCGAAACGGCAGGCCATGCCGACGATGGCCAGATCGTCGTTATGGGTGTGGTTGGACATGTCGTGACGCGTGGCGGTCCCAACAAGTTGGAGTCGCTAATGTTACGCGCCGGCCAGGCCAAAGCAAAGTGAATAGTAATGGGGTTCGTGAGATAGTGAGACAGGTGAGCGAGTGGGGTGCATGTGAGCGGGAGTGATTTGTGGAGTGTGCTGTGAGGACATGGAGGCGTAGCACGGAAGCGGCACGGATCGGGCCGGAAAACCGGCGCGTGATCATGGGCCGGCTGCGGCGTCACCGGGGGCGGCGCAACCGCAAGGTTGGCGCCGCCCCCGCTTGCTTGCATCCGACCCATGCTGACGCGCCGTTTTCCGGTAACCCCGATCCGCGCCGCGCTTGCCCCCGGCGGCGGGACTTGGATACTTCGTCCGGTTCAGGAGCCGCCGCCGGGACGCTGACGGGCAGCGCTGGCACTCTTGGCGCGTAGCCCGGTGATTCCTCTCGCGGTGTCAGCCGCAGGTCTGGTTCACTCACCTTCACATGCGCCCCACTCGCACGCTCCATCTCACTGACTCATTGCAGTGAATAAATCCTCCGGGCGCAGCGTCGTATGATCGTAAACGCGGCGGATTCGGACATCGGGCAGGTTGCCCCCGCCAGCGGCAAGACGTATACTCTGCATGACGAAAGGACCGATGCGCATGAAAACGATGTCTCTAGCCGGTATGAGTCTGACTCTTGGTGCTACGCTGTTGCTGACCGGTGGCTGTTTCTCCAGCCGTTCCGGGACCACTTTCTCGCGTGACGAGGCCTTGCGCGGGCAGCGCACCTACCAGGGCACCGTGGAGAATGTCACGGCCGGCAAGCTGGAAGGCACGCAGACGCCAATCGGTGCCATCGCGGGCGGCGTGCTGGGCGGCGTCGCCGGCAGCGCCGTGGGCGGCGGCAAGGGCAAGGACATAGCCACGGTTGGCGGCGTGCTGGCCGGCGCCGCGGCCGGTGCCCTGGCGGAAGAGGCCATCACCTCCAAACAAGCGCTCTCCATCACCGTGAAACTGGACGACGGGCGGCTGCTGACGATCGTACAGGAGGCCGACACGCCCTTCCAGCCCGGGCAACGCGTGCGCGTGCTCGAGACCGAAGAGGGTCGCATGCGCGTGCAGGCGCTATAACCCGAAGAGGAAGTCAAGGGTATTGCTCGACCCCACGCGCTGCTGCATGGCCGGCGCCAGAGCCCTCAACGCGGCGACTTCATCCTCATAGGTGGCCTTGAGGCGGAAGTCCTGGACGCCGCCGCCTTGCCGGCGACGCACAATGTAGCTGTATGCCGGCGTGTCCGATCCCCACACGATGGTGTCGGGATAGGCCGCCGCCAGATCCTGCATGACGCGACGATGATCGGTGTAATCGCTGTCGAAGCATTCCGAGCCGTGCGCCAGCAGCGGACTGCCGGCGTGGACCAGCTCGCATTGGATCTTCAGGGCACCGGTGTCAACCCAGACGTTCGCGGCGCGGCTGGCGGCCTCCAGGAACCCGCGGTGGAAGCCGATGGCGTGTGCCAGGCAATAACGTAGCGCGGGATAGGCCGCCATGATATCGAGGATGTCGCCCGCGTAGGAATAGCCCTCGCGCTTGTCCGGCGAAGCATGAAAGAGGCACGGCAGCCGGCGCGCGAGCGCGTAATCCATCAGTGGCCGTCCCTCGCGCAGCAGGGCGGAGACCGGACTCTGACACAACACCGGCACGATCTTCACGCCGTAGACAGGGTACTCCGCCTCCAGCGCCTCGAGCGCCTGCAGTTGCGCCGCGATCGCGCGCCCGGGATCGATGCTCACGAATGGAATCAAGCGGCGGCTCAGCTCGGGGCAGAAACGGAAGACCTCGGCCATGACCAGGGCATTCTCGGCCGCGTAGGGCGCGGGTGAAAGCGGTTGCGCCGCCGGCACCATGCGCCCGTCCTTGAGCGCCACCGGATCGAAGTAGAGGTCGGGCGTGTAGGGAAACACCACCGAGGCATCCACGCCGCAGGCCGATTGACGGTACGCGATGCCCTCGGCGGTGGCGGCGTAGGGATACTCCGTGTTCGCCGCACTCTTGATCGAAATGCCGATGTGGTTGTGGACGTCAATAATCCGACCGGCCAGCGCGGCCCGCGAGATGCGGGCCGGCTGCGGCGAAGGAAGGGCGGGCGGTGTGTTCATTCTGTTGGAAAGCGCTTGCATCCGTTCAGACAATCGTGTTTATTAGCACGTGAACCGAACATAGTCAACCATCAAAACGAACATAGGCGCGGACGGCGCGCACGGGAGCGGACGTATATGCGAGGGATCGAGTTGCGAATGGGCAGGATTTTCGGGGCACGCAAGCGCGCCGTGATCGTGGCATGTGATCACGGCATGTTCGACGGCGCGCATGCCGGCATGGAGGACATACCGGCGATGCTGGCGCGGGTGGGCGACGGGCCCGACGCCATTCTGCTCTCGCCCGGCATGCTGGGGCACGCGGCCGGCTGGTTCGGGCGGCGCGCGGCGCCCGCGGCGATCGTGAGGTTGAACTACAACTCGGTCTTCGGCTTTGCCTGGAAGTACGAGCAGGCGGCCATCGCCAATCTGTTCCAGCCCGAGGATGCCGTCGCGGCCGGCGCCGATGCCGTGCTGGTGTGCCTGACGCTGAAGACCGGCAGCGAGGAGCGCGACGCCCGCAATGCCGAGAATTTCGCCGCTTTGTGCGCCCGCGCGCATGCGCTCGGTCTGCCGGTGGTGGGCGAGTACTTCCCGCGCAAGCATCTTGGGCAGCCGCCGGACGAGTTCCAGGAAGAGATCGCGATCGGTTGCCGGGCGCTGGCGGAGTTCGGCGCGGATGCGATCAAGACCTTCTACACGCGCGACTTCCGCCGCATCGCCGAAAGTTGTCCGATTCCGCTGCTGGGTCTGGGGGCCGAGAAGACGCCGACCGACCTGGACGCGCTGCGCCTGGCGGAGAGCCAGATGCGCGACGGCGCTTCCGGCGTGGTCTTCGGACGTAACGCGATCCAGGCAACCAACCCGACCAAGTTTGTCGCGGCGTTGCAGGCCATCGTCAAGGACGGGGCTTCGGCGGCCGGCGCCGCGGCGGCGAACGGACTGTAGCGGCGACGCGACGGCGCGGAGTACTTCCGTGGACAAGCAACAGCGGCAACGGGCAATCCTGGAACGGGCGGCACGGGCGGGCGGCGTCGCGGTAGCCGCGCTGGCGCGCGAATTCGGCGCCAGCGAAATGACCCTGCGGCGCGACCTGGCCGAGCTGCACCGCCTGGGTAAACTGGATCGGACGCACGGGGGCGCGGTGCCGTCGCGCACGGCGGCCGTCGAGTTCCTCTTCAGCGCCCAGGCCGCGCTGCACCGGGAGCGCAAGCAGGCCATCGCCCGCGTGGCGGCGGCACGCATCGCGCCCGGCATGCGCATCTCGCTTGACACCGGTACGACGACCCTGGAGCTGGCGCGCGCCGTCGCCGGTATCGAACGCCTGACGGTCCTGACCACGTCGCTGGCGATCGCCGCGGCCCTGCACGCGCGCGCCAACATAGAACTGGTGCTGTTGGGTGGCAGCGTGCGCAAGCTCAGCCCCGATCTGAGCGGACCGCTGACCGTCGAGAACACGCGCCGCTTCAGGGTTGACATGACTTTCCTTGGCATGGATGCCGTGACACCCGCGGGACTGTTCACCACCGATCTGCAGACCGCGGAATTGAACACAGCGCTGGCCGAGCAGGCCGACCGTGTGGTGCTGCTGGCGGACAGCTCCAAGTTCGAGCGCCAGGCCTTCGTGCGCAGTCTGCCGCTGAGCCGCCTGGACTGGCTGGTTACCGACGCGGCCTGTTCGCAGAAGACGCGACGCTGGTTGAGGCGTCTGGTCAAGGAGGTTAGCTATGCCGCGCTCTGAACCGTGGCTGCTTGGCATAGACTTGGGCACCACCGATCTCAAAATGGCGGTATTGGGAGAGCGCAGCGGCGTCTGCCTGGCAGCGGCGCGCCGGCCGTTGCCGGTGCTGGCCGGCGCCGATGGCGCGC
>JAQULY010000269.1 GCA_028718445.1 Kiritimatiellia bacterium | reverse complement strand
CGAAGCCATGGCCCGCTCGCCGGTCATTCCGCTGGATGACGGAACCTGGATTCCGTCCGCCCCGCCGTGGACTGAGTACCCAGGGCCGGTGTCGCTTTTCGCCGAAGGCGGTAACTGGCACACGCACGCCGTCATGGGCGGCCGCGATTCGCTGATCGGCGCGCTCTATCTGGCGATCTCGGAGGTGTTCGACTCGCGCGAACGCGAGGCGGAGTTCCTGCTTCAGATGCACCAGCAGCTCTTCACGTCCTCGAATGCCGGCTTCAGCCAACCCTACTACTGCCGTCACGACTACATGCACATCCGGCGCGGCGAGGTCAAAGCCTTCCTGAAGACCTACTACAATCAGATGACGGCCTTGCAGGATCGTGAGACCTACACCTTCTGGGAGCACTACTTCCACGCCAGCCAGCACAAGACGCATGAGGAGGGCTGGTTCCTGATGCAGACCCGCTGGATGCTGTGGCTGGAAGAGGACCGGACTTTGCGTCTGCTGGCCGGCATCCCCAGCGCGTGGCTGCAGGACGGTCAGACCATCCGCCTGGATCGCGTCGCGAGCTACTTCGGGCCACTCTCGCTCGCGGTCGAGTCGCAGCTGCTGCGCGGCCGCATCGTGGCGCGCGTGGCCTGCCGCCGCGGACGTCTGCCCGGCGCCGTATCACTGCGGCTGCCGCACCCTGACGGGCGCAAGGCAGTGCACGCGGAAGGCGGCGTGTATGATCCGGCGCGCGAGACCGTTACCATCACCCCCTTCACGGGGAAGGCCGAAGTGGTATTATCTTTCTAGCGGCTCGTTGAGAGTTGCACGTTGACGCGTCGCGCGTTATGCGCGGCGCGTTACCGCGGTTTCGCGTTCCGGGCTCATGAGACCACCTTCGACATCGCTATTTTATGCGCTCTGGCAGCGGCGCGACACGCGTCTCAGCTTGCTGGCGCTGGCGCTATACATCTGTGCCGCGGCCTGGGGCGAGACCGCCTACCGTCTCGCCCGCCACCACGACCGTACCCCGGCCTACAATCGCGTCCACGAAGAACTGCGCTACCTGCCGCCAGCCTGCGTGCGATTGATCCGTTCCGCCATCTCCCGGCCGGCGCCACCCCCCATCTCTCATACCACCTCAGCGCCATCTCTCTCCCTCTGGGCTTTCCCGTTGGGATCGGACAACCTGGGGCGCGACGTGCTGCAACGGCTTGTCCAAGGCACGCGCATCGCTTTCCATGTCGGCGTCCTGACCTCGCTGATCGCCTTGCCGCTGGGCGTACTGCTGGGTTGCCTGGGCGGCTATTTTGGCGGACGGACCGACAGCCTGGTAGTGTGGTTGTGCGCCACCGTCGCGGCCATGCCCAGTCTGCTGCTGGTGCTGGCCATCGCCATGGTCGTCGGCAAGGGCCTCGCCGGCGTCTATCTGGGCATCGGGTTGACCACCTGGGTAAGCGTCTGCAGGAACGTGCGCGCCGAGGTGATCAAGCATCGCGCGCGAACCTACGTGCAGGCCGCGCGCGTGCTCGGATACAGCCATGCGCGCGTGCTCTTCCGCCACATCCTGCCGAACGTGATGCATATCGTGCTGATCTCTTTCTCGATACGCTTTCCGGCGGCCGTGGGAACCGAGGTCTTCGTGAGTTTCCTGGGCATCGGCGTGCAGGGCGAACCGTCCTGGGGCGTGATGCTCAACAACGCCCGCATGCGCCTCTGGCAAGGCATCTGGTGGGAGATGACCTTCGTGACGCTGGCGATCTTCGGGCTCGTGCTCGTCTTCAACGTTCTGGCCGACCGGCTGCGCGACCTGCTCGAGGCCGGAACTGAAGCATGACCCTAGAAAGAGCAGTTCGGGCGCGCTTCGCGTGCCCGAACTGTTCTTGTCTTTGGCTGCCGCCCCCACTATAGGATGAAGGGTCTCCTGAACATTGGGCAGGCGCACGGGACGTTGGTCATTCCCGGCGCCGGCAACGCCAACGGCGTTGCGTACGATAGCCCAGGGTTGCGGCGGAGCCGCTACCCTGGGTAGATGTGATTAACGTAGGCAACCCCAACGGGGTTGCGTCAAATGGGGGTACAGACATGCCGCAGTCCTTTTCGTCTGTGCCGGACAGGACCAGCATCACACGAGGCAGACGTTCCAAGATGAATATCGGGCGTTCCTGCGTAAACACAACCTGCGATGGGACGAGCGATATGTCTGGGATTGACGCAACCCCGTTGGGGTTGACGACGCGCATTACGCTTGCGGAACAATACGCGCCAACGGCGCGAGACGGCAGACGCTCCCGTACAACGCCAATCAGCCTAGAAAGAGCGGTTCGGCCGCGCGTGGCGCGGCCGAACCGCTCTATTCAGGGTCACTGGCCGTTGACAACGATGTCCGGAACCAGCCGGATGGGCGGCGGCGGCCGTACCGGCGGGGGAATTCTTGGCAAAGCCGCATACAGGGCCTCCACATCCACCTGCCCGGACTTCAGGCATAGCGATGACGCTCTCGGCCGGCTGGGGACGACAGACTGGCGATACCGCAGCCCGACGAATAGCGCGATGGCGAGGACTGCCGCCAACGCGCAGGCCCACGCCACCGCATGCCTGGCGCCGGCGTACGGCCGTCCGCGCTGGGACACGGCCCGGCAGGCCGCCGCCAACCGCAACGGTTCGACAAGTGCGCACCTTGCGGCCTCTAACTGGAACGCCCGCCGCAGGCGTTTCTCACACTCGGTTAAGCCATCAGGGATGTGCCCCGCGTTACTCATGTGCTTGCTCCGCGCACCATATATCCCGAGCCACGCCAAGCGCGTAGTTGATCCGCGATTTCACAGTTCCTTCCGGAATCCGCAAAGCGCGCGCAATGTCGCCAACCGAGTAGTCCTCAAGATAACGCAGCACCAGTATTTCCCGCAACTTGGGAGTGAGTTTTGCCAACAGCAAGCGGACCGCGCAACCGTCGTCACCGGCGGCAGCATGGCCGTCCGGGCCTGCCACATTGTCCGCCAGGTTCGCCAGTGCCTGCTGCGACTCGTGGCCGGCAAAGGGCAGCACCTTGCGCCACCACCACCTGCGCCGATGCCGCGCGCAAATCCGCAGCAAAATTCGATAGAGCCACGTGAAGGCCTCCGACTCGCCCCGGAACCGCCCCCATCCATGCCACGCCTGCACGAAGACCTGTTGCGTCACATCTTCCGCATCGCAAGCACTGTCCAACAGCAGACAAGCCGCCCGGTAGATGCGCGGGCGGCATGTCTCCACAACCTCATCGAACTGCTCTGGCCGACCTGCCATTGAACAGGCTACTTTGAGCTGTTGATGGATAGCAGCACCACCACAGTCTGGTACCCATTCGTACTTTCCGGCCCATCGAAACTGCCGAGTACGATCGTTTCGCCACGACGCGCGTCGAACGCAGAAGTGAAGGCTCTGGTCTCGGTAACGGGACACTGCAGTGTGATGCGTTCGCTTCGTCCCGGCAGTGGCAACGTCTTCTCATCTACTCTAACGACTCGGCACAACGCCACTTCGGCAGCGCCCTGAAAACGCTCCGGATCGCCCGGATAGGGCGTCGCACAGATGGTGAAGCGATTTCCCGTCATCAAGTTGCTGACGTCTGGCTTCCATTCCCCCGTTTTCTCGTTCATCTTGAAACCGGTAATGAAGTGCCTTTCATCCGTGGTGTCAATCTGCGCCGATTGCCCTGGACGAGACACAACGCGAGGTGCGGAGATCAGACTGACATGCGGGCTTTGCAGGATGTTCGCATATCGTCCATTGGCGATCACACCTCCCGGTGCCACAACTCCACCCTCGCCAAACACTTCTTCCGCGATACGCACGTCCATCTGAAGCACCTTGAAGTCGAATAGAATTAACCCACCACGACCGACAGCGGCATTGGTAACGCTGCAGGCGGATTGCTCCGCCGCAAATAAAGATGTTGTCGCGAGCGCGCAGAGACTCAAGACACTGACCGCAATGCTACATAGTTTCATGGCTAACCAGTCCTGTTATTGTAACGTCGTACAACCGGTTAGAGTCACGGTCTCGGCAAAACGTTCGGTGCCAACTGCCCACTGCCAACTGCCGACGGCGTCCTTCAAGCGCGCCAAGGCCAATGACGCCTCACCCCAGCCCGATCAGCCTGCGTTTCAGCTCCATATAGTACATGAAGTCGGGGAAGGAGACGTCCGGCGGGACGGTGTGATCCACGTGCGGAATGTAACCGCCGCTTTCCATCAGCGGCGGGATCTTGGCGTACAGTTCGCGCTCGATGGCCTTGCGGCCCTTGGCGAGCTCGCGCTTGTCTATGCCGCCGCACAGCGCCAGGCCCGGGCCGAATTTCTTGCGCAGGCGCACCGGGTCCATGCCCGACGCCTGTTCCAGCGGCCAGAAGCAGTTGATCCCCGCCTCCATCCACAGGGGCACCAGCGCCTCGGAATCGCCGTCGCTGTCCACCCAGAAGGATTTGATGCCGGCCTTGCGCAAGAAGTCGATAATGCGCTTGTATGGCTTCATGAAGAACTTGCGGAACAGCTCCGGCCCGAATAGCGGGCCGCCCTTGCCGGCGCAGTCCTCGAAGAAGCTGAAGTAGTCGAACTGCACGTCCCGCACGGCCCGCCCCACCAGCCGAATCAGGAAATCGGTGTTGACCTCCAGCATCTCCTCCACCAGCGCGGGATCGTCGTAGAACATGTAGGAGATGTCCTCGGTCCCGACCCAGGAGCGCAGTTGCGAGTAGAGACCGAAGGAACCGTTGCCCAACAGGCAGACGGGGTAGTCGCGGTCCTTCCACAGGCGCGCCTGTTCATCCCACCAGAAGGGGTAGCGCACCGCCAGGTCGGGATCGTAGCGCCGCTTCATGTCGGCCCAACTGGCGCGGTCGGTGACGGGGTGCCTGAGATACGAATCCATGCACATGCGCGCGCCGCCGATCGAACCGGCCTTGAGCGCCTTCGTCACAATCCCGTTGCTGTGGCGGGCCACCAGGTATTCGGCATCCTCCTCGATTACCTGATAGTCGAACCCCGGTGACATGGAGATGTCGATGGTGGCGAAGGCGCGGCGGTCGAGGCGCAACAGATCGTTGCCCTCGAACATGTTCAGCCGGTCCAAGTGGGTGGCGCCCTTCGACAGTCCCTCCCCATACCAGCGCTCGATGGTTTGCGGCCATACGCCCAGTTCGTAGTTCGGCACCCACGGCGTACGTTCGCCGGCCATGACTTTCTGGAAGCATTCGCGATGTGTCATCATATGATCCTCGCAAGCCCGCTCGTTCTGACTAACCTGACAGCCCGTTTCTCTGTGTTACTGTCCTATACGTGTCGTCCACCGCCACCTGCCAGTTGGGCATGCGTCACCAGCTTGGCCAGGCGCTGGGCGTTCCGTCGGATGCGCGCCAGTCCCTGCGGCTTGAATAGACGCAGCCATTCCGCGGGCACGTCACCGGCGCCGCGTAGCGCGCCGGCCAGCATGGCGGCGCGCCCGGCGATCGTGTCCGCGTCGCGCCCGATATTGGTGCCGCCCACGGCGGCCGCGCGCACATGCCCCTTTGATATCTTGAACATGGCCAGCGCCAGCCCCCACAGCTCCAGTGGATCTATGAAATGATAAAGCAGGCAACGCCGGTAGAGCTCCGCGCGCGCCTCGAGAACATCGTCGTGTCGCCCGGCCACGGCCAGGCAGGTCTCAAGATAGTGCCGCGGGCTCTTGAATGGCCGACGGTCAAAGGTGCGGAACGGAGTCGTGGGCGCCAGCCGCAGAGCCGTGTCGCAGATGCCCTCCACCGTGGCGTCCGGACGCAGGGCCTCCGCCACCGTCGCGGCCAGCAGCGCCGCCGCGGTCACATCCAGCCCGCGCTGGTACATGTAGGAGATGGCCGTGGCATCGATCGCGGCATACTCCGGATCGGCGAAATGGTAGATGCCCACCGGCTCCATGCACATCACCGTCGAGCCCGTGACCTGATTCCAGTGGCCCGCAATTCTCGGGTCCCAGCCGTCCCTGATGAGGTTGTAGGTGTTGCCCATGCAGGCGGGGAAGAAGTGATCGCGGTTAAGGCGCTCGTACCAGGTCCGGCCGAAGTGCCGCGCCGTCACCGGCCGTCCTTCGCGCTCCACGTAAGTCTCGACCAGCAGCATCGCCATCTGGTTGTCATCTTCGCCTTCCAGCCGGCGCGGATCCAGCACCGTCCGCACCCCGTCGGGGTACTTCTCGTCCACCTGCTGATAGAGCATGCCTTCGGTCATCGAGCCCATGGCGTTGCCGATGGAACTGGCCAGCAGGCAGCCGTAGATCTTGTCCTCGAGCAGCGACATGCCGTTGCGCCGGGCATGGTGCGCGCGCTTGCGTACGGCGGCGATCTGATGCTCGACCTTGAGACGCCGCTTCACGACCGCTTCCAGAGGGAACCACGGCTTAGCGATCGGCGTCGCCCATTTCAGCCACTCCGCCGGGAAGACCGACAGCCCGTGGCGGGCGCCCAATATGGCGCCGGCAATCGCCGGCGCGACCGCGTGCGACCCGTTCTCGGGCCATAGCAGCAGGGCCATGAACTTCCGCGCGTCGCCGTCGAAAGCCTCCAGCAGGGCCAGCACCAGCCGTACGGCGTTGCGGCCAAGGCCCGCCAGACCGGGTGCGGTATCGCGGCCCAGGGTCCGCTGCCATTCGGTGTAATCGGCGTGCTGCTTGTCGGCAAACAGCCGCCGCCCCGACTGCACGCAGGGATTCATCTGATAGAACGCCTCCTTGGCGTTTGCATGCGCGAGTTTGAGCGTGGACTCGACGATCGCTTCCGCGTCGTTGGCCGGATCGAAAGCCGCCGCAATCGCCGCCGCCGCAATCGCCGCCCAGTCCGCACCCAGGCGGGGCTGCCCGACGGATGCGAGTTCCACGCCATCGAGATAGGCGTATTCGGGGTCGGCGAAGTGGTAGATGCCCACCGCCGGCATGGCCAGCGTCAGCAACCCGTTGGGATACGTGCCCAGACCGGCGATGCGCGGCTGTATCCCCTCCCGCAGCAGTTCCTGCGTGGTGTGCAGTGTGTCCCATTCGAAGACCGGCGCCGCGATGGCGCGGTCATTCATCAATTCCTGCCCGAAGTCTTCGGGCGTCACGCGCCCCTGTTTGTTGAGGTAGGCCCGCACGCCCAAGCTGATCAGTGGCGTTGGATTCAGGCAATTGACGCTCTTGGGATGCTGTTTGAAGGGAGGCGCCGGATGCAGCGGGATTTGCCACAGCTCAGCGGCCGTCTGCACCTTGAAGGCTTGCGGCCGCAGACGCCGCGCCCATCCAAGTTCGGAGCCGATGGCCGCGCCAATGAGGGCGCCGCGGATGCGTTCGCCAAGAGCCAGATTCTGTTTGACCCGCGATATATTCATCTCATCCTCTTTCCTTCATGATTCGTCAGCATGCGGTTGCCCGCTATTTGCCGCAAGCTTTGGCCAGAGCCTCCAAGAAATAACAGTAGTTGGCGTAGGAAATATCGGGTGGGCAAGTGTGGTCCGTGTGCGGAATGTAGCCGCCTTCCTTGATCAGCGGCGCCAGGCGGCGGAGTTCGGCGTCTATGGCTTGCGGGCCGTGGGTCA
>JAQULY010000268.1 GCA_028718445.1 Kiritimatiellia bacterium | reverse complement strand
GGGGGGTCGCCGGTGTGGTCCACCAGCAAGGCCCGCGGGCGCACTTCCAGCAGGGTTCGGAGCTGTTCCACCGGCAGATAGCCGACCACCAGCGTGGGCGTGTGCGGCGATGCGCGCAGCACCTCGCACAACTGCACGAACTCGGCGTAGTCGCCGCTGGCGGAACGGATCACGCAGTCGTGTTTGCGCAGCGTCAGTTCGCGCTCGATCGCCGTGAGCAGAACGGAGTAGTAGACGGAGTGGAACTTGACGCCCATGATGACTTCGATGCAGGGACGCTCCGTTTGCGCCTGGCGCCTGGGTCTGCCCATCTTGACGCTGGGCCGGTAGCCGGCCTGCTCGGCGGCCTTCAGGATGCGGCTCCGGGTGTCGTCTGAAACACCCCCGCCCTCCCGCAACGCCCGGCTCACGGTGATGGCGCTGACGCCGCACCGTCTGGCCAGTTGCGCCACCGTCGCCCGCCGGTCTCTTGAGGATGTCTTCACGTGCCGCTAACTTTATCGCGCGGAATGATAAAGTCAATGGCGAAGCTATTTGACTTGCCGGGGCGGAGACCGGTAGACTACGCGCGTTTTCCGTGCTTCAGGCCCCGGTCCTCTCCAGACAACGCTGCGGCCACCGACAACCATGTATTCGCTGTTAATTCTGCTCACGATCCTGGCGGGGATCGCCGTCGGCTGGTCCATCGGCGCGAACGATGCCGCCAACTCGCTTGGCACCGCGGTCGGTTCGCGTGTCGTGACCTTGCGCCAGGCGTTGATTCTGATCGTGATCTTCGGTTTCCTCGGCGCCTGGCTGCAGGGCGGCAACGTCGTCAAGACCATCGGCAAAGGCATCGTGCCGCTGGACGGCGCCGGCGACATGGCGCGCGCGTGCTTCGCGCTGGCTACGACCTTGGCGGCGGTGGCGTGGGTCGTGCTGGCGACCTACTGGAAGATGCCCATCTCGACCAGCCACTCGATCGTCGGCGGCGCCGCCGGTGCGGGACTGGCGCTGCACCTGCCCGTGCGTTGGGAGAAACTGGGCGATATCTTCATCTGCTGGCTGGTCACACCGGTGGGCGCGGCCATTCTTGGCTACATCATACTGCGGTTCCTGCTGTGGTTCTTCGCGCGCTTCGTGCCCCGTCGCTGGAACCGTCCGCTGCTGCGCCTGCTGATTATCGCCAGCGGCTGTTACGTGGCTTTCTCGTGGGGTGCCAACGATGTCGCCAACGCCACCGGCGTCATCAACGGCGCCGGCATTCTGGAGGTCAACGCCAGCGTGGCGATCGGCGGACTGGCCATCGTGCTGGGCATCGTAACCTGGGGATCCAAGGTGATCGAGACCATCGGCACGCAAATCACCCGTCTGCTGCCGATCATGGCCTTCGCGGCGCAACTGGCCAGCGCCGTCAACGTGCACCTCTACACGCTGGCGGGCATTCCGGTCTCGACCAGCCACTCCATCGTCGGCGCCATCTTCGGTTGCGGGCTGGTGCGCGGAGCGCGCCTGCTGAATCTGCGCATCATCCGCGAAATCGCGGTCTGCTGGGTGGCCACGCCATTTATCTCCGGCATTCTCAGTTACGCATGCTTGCGGGGTATTCAGTTCTGGATTAAGATATAACGCGACATCATGAAACCAATGCGCAACATTCTGAGCTGGCTGGGGTCCGCGGAAGAGCATGCGGTGCTGAAGGACGCTGAGTTGCATGTCGAGGAGACCTGCAAGACGGTCGCGTATCTCTCCAAGGCGATCAAGGCGCACATCGCCGGCGATCTGGCCGGCGGCATCGCCGCCATCCAGGAGATCAAGGAGAGCGAGCGCCGGGCCGACCAATTGCGCGCGAAAATGGTTACGGAGCTTTCCGGCGACATGCTGGTGCCGCCGGATCGCGAGGACTTGATGCGTTTCGCTAACTCGCTCGACAAGATAGCCGACGGCACGCTGCGCGCCGGCCGTATCCTCGGGCTGATCGAGGCGCAGTTGCCCGATCCGGTGATGCGCGATATGGCCATCAGCACTGAACTGGTAGTCAAGGGGATGTCGCACCTGCACGACGCCATCAAGGCGCTGGCCAAGGACCAGACGCAGGAAGCGCTGGCGGGCTGCAACGAGGTTGAACGCTGCGAGCACGAAGCGGACGACCAGAAGCGCAGCATGCTGCTGGCCGTACTGCACGCCGGGCTGGACGCTCCCCGCCTGCTGCTGTGCTACAACCTGGCGGAGGCGCTGGAGGCCGTGACCGACCGCATGGACAATGTCTCCGACATGCTGAGGTTGTTCGCCTTGCGCTCGCGCTAGAAGTCCGGCATGGGTTGAGGAAGGCGCTTCATGCTCCGCTTTTCGCTGACCGCCGCGTTGCTGCTGACAGCCGCGCAGGCTTTGGCAACCGGCGACGTATCGTTGAATCTGCGCGTTGACCGTCCCCGCATCTACCTGGGCGAGAGCTTCATGCTGCAGGTGGAGGCCGGCGGAGCGCGCGACTTCCAGCAGGCGCCTGGCCTGGAGGCGTTGGCGCCCGCCGAAACCAGGTTCCTGGGTTCGCAGGACACCAGCCGCAGCAGCATCCGGATCGTCAACGGCCGCGTAACGCGCGACGCCTTTCTCGGCCGTACCTTTTTCTTCAGCGTCAAACCGCTGAGCGCGGGCGCCTATCGGGCCGGCCCCGTCACACTGAAGGCCAACGGGCAGACACTGCGGGCGGACGGCCCCACCGTGGAGGTCGTCGGCGTCGAGCAACAGGACGAAGTGATCGTCACGGTCGAGGCGTCCAACGGCACGGTCATGGTGGATGAGCCCTTCAGCGTGGTTCTGCGCGTCGACGTCAGCACCCTGCCGGAGCCCAATGCGCAAATCGAGCCGCTGCATGGACAGCGTCCGCCCCATCTGCAGGCCGATTTTCTGGACATCGTCGAGCGCCCGGGGCTCAAGCAGCCGGATCTGGCCGCCGCACTGCAGGCGCTGGTCTCGCGCGACGGCAACGCGCCCGCGTTCACGATCAACAACTACCAGGCCCGCGATACCGGCATCGGGAACTTCTTCAACATGAACTTCGACAACCCCTTCGAGCCTCGCCCGATCCCCTTCCGGCTGCCCGCCAAGCGCGTCGAGCGCAACGGCCGGTCCTATTGGGAGTATTCGCTTGCGCTCGAATACACGCCACGGCAGGAAGGCGCCTACACCTTCGGCCCGGTCACCTTCAAGGGCCCGATCATCACCGGCGGCGACGAACAGGGACGCCCCATCTGGCGCGAGCTTCTCACGATCGGTCCCGCCGCCACCGTACGGGTGACGCCTCCGCCCGAGTCGGGACGTCCGGACTGGTTCATAGGTTCCGTCGGACGCAATCTGCGCGCACACGCCTCCTTCGACACCGCCGTGTGCAAGGTGGGCGATCCCTTGACGCTGACACTGGACCTGACCGGCGAAATCAGCCTGGCCAATCTGCGCCCCCCGGTTTTGAGCCTGCAGCCGGACATGCCCGAGCACTTCCGCATCTACGACGAGAACGTGGAGTCGGAAACGATCGCCGACGGCAAACGTTACCGCTACCGCGTGCGGCCGCTGAAAAGCGGCACGCTGGAGTTCCCGCCCATACGGATCGCCTACTTCGACACGCAGCAGAAGGCCTATGTCACCGTGCATACGGACGCGATGCCGCTGCAGGCGCATGCGACCACCCAGATCGCCGCCGCGCTGCCGACAACCGAGGACGCCGCCGGCGTGGGCCGACAATCGTTGACGGCGCGCCAGACACCCATTCCAGACGGTATCATGCTGCCGCCCACCGGTCACGCGCGCACGCCGCCAGGACCGCGCGCGCCGTTGCGGACGGCGTTGCTGGCGCTGCCGCCGCTGTTGTGGACCGGCCTCTGGTTGCTGCGCGCCGCCTGGCGGCGGCGCCATGCCTGGGCCGCGCGTTGGCGCCGGCACGGCGCCTTGTCGCAGGCTTTGCAGGCGTTGCGGCTGGCCGGGAGCGCCGCGGCGGAGACGCCCTCGGCCGCCGCCACGCAAGCCGCGATCGCAGTGCGCCAGTATCTCTCGCTGCGTCTGGACGCGGCCGGCCGGGCGCTGACCGCGAACGATCTGGCGGGGCTGCTGCGCGCACAGCCCTGGCCGGCCGCCGCGGCGACGGAACTGTTGGACGTCTTTGGAATCCTCGAACAGTTGCCCTACCGCGCCGGCGAGGCCAGTCCGGAGACCGTGCGCGATTGCATTGAGCGCGCGCGCCGCGCGCTGCTGGCGGTGGACGCGGCGTGGCGCCGCCAACGGCGCGGACAACGCGCGATCGTGTCGCTGCTGGCCGTCACCCTGCTGGCCGGCGGCGCCGCGCGCGCCGACTCGATTTCGGACGACTTCCTGTGGGAACGCGCCAACCAGGCTATGTCCGCCGCCACGAATGCGACCGGGTTCCTCGAGGCGGCGCGCCTCTACCACAAACTGGCGATCGGCAGCGGCGGCAGCGGCCCGGTGTTTTTCAATCTGAGCAGCGCGCTGCTGCTCGCGGGCGATCCGGTCAACGCCGAGGCGGCCCTGGTTCGAGCCGAGCGCTATCTGGGTGCGACGCCGGAGGTGCGCACCAACTGGCGCCTGGCCATCGCCGCGCGCACCCGACAGCCGGACGCCCAACTGCCGCCTTCGCGTCTGCTTTTCGCCTGGCACTATGGCTTGTCGCTGAATCTGCGCGTCTGGCTGGCGCTGAGCGGCTGGCTGCTATTCTGGGCCGGTCTGTTGCTGCGCATGTACACGCGTCCGCAACGCCGACGGCACGGCGAACCCACCTCGACGCGTGCGTTCGCCGGACTGCTCGCCTGGAGCGGCTGCCTGATTGCGCTGCTCTACGGCGTCAGCGTGGCGTTGACGCTGCTGCAGGAGCGCCACGATCGCCGCACGTGGCACGAGCGTACGCTCGGCCCGCCCGGCATGGCCCAGGGATCGGTAAGTGGTTAGTGCATTGCGGCCAAGGAAGAGCGAACTGAAAGACAGAGTTTTCAAGCATTGGAACTGAAACAAACCGCAGATTTCCGAATCATGAGGTCCGAATCATGAAGGGATTGACTTCTACATTCTGCGGTTCAGTATTCGTCAATCTGGGGTTCAATTGGATTGCGGGCGATAGCTCGCCTGGGAGACGATGTAAGTGAGTGGAGGAGAGAGGCATTGAGAATAGTACCGCATATGCTGCCGCTGCTCCTTGCGCTGGCGTGCGGCACGGCGTCGGCGGCCGAGATTCTGGCGGCGCGGTTCTACACCGAACCCCGACAGCCCTTCGTCAACCAAATTGTGACGCTGCACCTTGAGATCGAGACGACACATGGGTGTCAGTTGCAGGATCTCTCCATCAGCGGCCTTCCGGGCGACACGCATCTCAGCCTGGGAACACTGACGGCACTGCCGGTTCAGTCGCGCACCCAGGATGGCGCCACCATTGCCGTTCACCACTACCGCAGCACGGGGCGCGGCCTGGCGCCTATGCAGACCATGCTTTCCCCCGAGCTGACGGTGAAGCTCGTGGAACGGCACACCATGGGCTTCTTCTCAAGCTGGACGACGGTGCCGCGGGCATTGCGTCTTACGCAGACGCCTTTCACGATCAGACCCCTGCCCGAGACGGGCAAACCGGAGGGTTTCGCGGGCGCCGTGGGGCAGTTCACGCTGCGCGGTTCAGTGACGCCCGAGGTGGTAATGCCGCAGGATCTGGTTACAATGACACTGAACGTGAACGGCACGGGGTTTCTTGGCGAAGCCTCACCGCTGTTGCCGGCCTTACCGCCGGACACGTTCAAGTGCTATCCCGCCGCCGAAGACCGGCTCGCGGCGGAGAACCGGTTGACGATCTCGCAGGTCGTCATTCCCCTAAGCACGCAGGCCGTTCACATCGGCGCCGTGCGCTTTCCTTACTTCGATCCGGAAGCCGGGACCTATCGCACGGCCACGGCCGGACCGTTCGCGCTGTCGTTCACGCTGCGCCGCTCCGAGGAACCCACCGTGCGCCGCCTGCCGGCGCCGGATGAACGCCGCGGGGCCGGCAGCGCGACCGTGTTCGACCTTGAGGAGTCGCGGAAGCGCGAACTGCGCCGACTGCTGCCATACGCCGCGGGTCTGCTGGCAGCCCTATTGGGCGCGGCCGCGTTGCGCCCCTATCGCCCGCGCTGGGCGTGGGCCGCAGGGCTGTTGCTTTGCGTCTCTGTCACCACCGGCGGAAATGTCTGGATGCGGAAACACGCCACAGCCACGTCCGTCATGCGGGTGGCAGCGGTCTTGCGCGTGGCCCCGGGAGTGGCCGCGCGCGGCGAAATGGAGATTCCGGCGGACACGGTCGTGCAGCCCCTGGAGGAAGCGCCGGAATGGGTGCGCATAGAGGTGCACGGGCGGCGTGGCTGGGTGCCGCGGGCGGCGTTGTCGAGGCCGCGGACGACACCGTAGCCGACAAGGCTCGCGGCCCATGTATGGGCTTGTTATACTTCGTGGCATGACGCCCCGGATGTCTTACTCATGCAAACTGACTCCCGCGCAACGCGAGAAGCTCGTGGCGCTGTTGTCTTCCGGCAACTACCGTCCCGTCAGTGTGCCGCACACCGACATCGCCGTGGAAGGCGCCGACTGCCGCGTTAATCTCTACACCAGCGGCAAACTGCTGATCCAGGGCAAAGGCACCGAGGACTTCGTCGTCTTCGTGCTCGAACCGAACGTGCTGATGCAGGCCACGCTCGGTTATGAGGAGGTGCTCAACCCCGAAGCCACCGCTCCGCACATGGGCATAGACGAGAGCGGCAAGGGCGATTTCTTCGGACCGCTGGTGGTTTCCGCCGCCTACACCGATCCGGTGCTCTCCAAGACCATGCAACAGATCGGCGTCAAGGACTGCAAGAAGCTGTCGGACAAGCAGGTGTTCGCCATCGGCGCCAAGCTCCGCGACCTCCTGGGCCGCAACCGCTACTCTCTGGTGGCGATCGGCCCGGAGACCTACAACCGTCTCTACGCCAAAATCCGCAACGTCAACCGACTGCTCGCCTGGGCGCACGCACGCGCCATCGAAAACCTGCTGAACACCGTGCCAAGCTGCCCGCGCGCGGTGGCCGACCAGTTCGGCGCAACGCATCAGATCGAGCGCGCCCTGATGCAGAAGGGCCGCGCGATAGTGCTGGAGCAGCACCACAAGGCTGAATCGGATATCGCCGTGGCGGCCGCTTCGGTGCTCGCGCGCGAGGGTTTCCTGTATGCGCTGCAGCGCATGAGCAAGGAATACGATCTGGCCGTGCCCAAAGGCGCCTCGGACGCCGTGCGCCAGACGGCCGGGGAACTTGTGCGGCGGCATGGGCCGGCGATATTATTAAAGGCCGCCAAGTGCCACTTCCGCACCACCGATCTCGTGCTGGCCGCCGCCGGCTCCTCGCGGGCCGCGCTGGGACCGGAGGGCGCGGCGATCTCCAGGAGCGCCGGCGAAGAGGGCGGCGCCGTGGCGGCCGCAAAGAACAGACGACCGGTGGCACAGGCGTAAACTGACATGCAAAGCGCGATTCTGCTGACCAACCTCTTTATGCTGCTGCTGTGGCTGCGTGTCTGGCGGCAATCG
>JAQULY010000267.1 GCA_028718445.1 Kiritimatiellia bacterium | reverse complement strand
ACACGGTCTCCAGCGCCGCCCTGCCTTACAGCGATTGGAGTGGTGTGACTTTTCCCCCCTCCAGCCTGAACCCGCCGGAGATCGATGTCTGCATGCCGGTATGCTACGCGGGTACCGCGGCCGCTCGTCGCTACTTCAATGCGGATTGGCCGATCAGCGTGAAAGCCATGGATGCCGTCTACTTCGCCACGATGCTGCGGACCACGAGCCGGGTACACTCGAATATGCGCGCGGATCAGACGCTGATGCCCTTCATCAGCAGTATGGTGCGTTCTCCGAACACCGATGGCGTTCCGCGCATGAGCAAGCCGATGTACCACGAGTTTCTGCGGCACGCCATCCTGCGCGGCGCCCGCGGATTCTACTGCTTCAACGTGGCGCCGCCCTACGGAGCCATGACGGACTACTATGCGGAGTTGGCGGACATCAACGCTGTCTTGAACGAGATGTTCGCGTATCGCGAATTCCTTGAGGGGGGCGCGCCGATGAGCCACGACTGGCCGGACCCGAAGGACGGCGCGGCGGTGGTGTGGTCCGGGCTGCGACTGAAGGATCGCTGTCTGGTGCGCGCCTTCACCCTGGGCACGACCGCCCGGAAACTGGACCTGGTTCCCTTCCCGAAGAAGTCCGTGGCACTCGAGGCGCCGCCGGAGGGGGCGATCTACGTGATCGACTCGCGGGGGCTGGCGCGGAAAGTGGGAGAAGGCCTTTGAGGCGAGCATTGCCGCTTAACTTAACACGAATGGGTTTGACGGGCGCCTGGGGGGTGGTCGTCCTGACGGTGTGGGCGGCGAGCGGCGCTGCCGCCGATGCGCGGATGACGGTCCGTCTGGGACCGCGCACGACCTACTACCGTGACGAAACGCAAGCGACGTTGCGGGTGACCACGACAAACGCTTCGCCGGATGCCGGGGCGATGCACGTGGACTGCGCGATCGCGGATCAGTGGACGGGGCGGCAGACCGTGCCGTCCACGGGAGGCGTGGCGGTCGCTCAGTTCCGGTTCTCGCCGATGGCGCTGAAGTGCGGGACCTATGCCTGCCGCGTCATGGTGACACCCGCGTCGGGCGAGGCGGTCTCCACGAACCTGAATCTGGCGATCGCGCCCGCATTGCGCCGCGATCTCTACCCGGTGCATGCCTGGGGAGGCCTTGCCGGGTCCGAGGACTGGTGGCGCTTCAGCGGCACGCTGGGACTGAACGGCCTGGGGGCGTTCGTCATCGGCGACACCGAACTTGACCGCATGGGCCGGGACGGTGTGACGTACACCTGGGACTGGTTTGTCGGCGACGGCAACTACGCGCCCACGAATCGCGCCGCCATCGCCGCCCGCACGCTGGCCCGCGCCCAACAACTGGCGTCGTTCCCGAACTGGACCCACACGTTGCTCAATTGCGAGCGCGGGCCCGGCAAACTTCCCGACGAGGCGCAACGCCGGGCGTGGTTCGATGCCTGGGCGGAGGGCGAACCCGGCTTTCCAGGGTCGGCCGATGGCTTTGCCATAGGCACCTCTCACAACCCGGACTTCTGCCGGTTTGCGGCGGATGAGGCGCCAGGGCCGGACGGCGTTTACCGCGACACGCCGCGGTCCTTTAAGTGGCTGAAGTGGTGGTACGATCGCGGAGCGTCGAACTGGCGTATCAACGCGCTGGCGACGGAGACCATTCATCGCGCGCGGCCGGACGTGCGGACCTGGACCGCGCCGGTCGGCGGCACGGGGCAAATCGCCGACCTGGACGCTGCCGCCACATGGAGCTATGCGCTCAGGCCGGAGGAACTGTTCGGCGAACTGGAATCGTCGCGCGCGTATGCCCGAGACGCGGGCAAGCCCTTCCTGGCCACGCTGGGCATGTATTACGGCAACTTCCCGTGGCTGGTCGCAACGCTTCCCGGCGGGACGACGAACCGGCTGGCGCCGACCCCCGACGACATGATTCAGCAATCGTGGATAGCTTCCGCGATCGTGCCGTCGGACGGACTCATATACTGGTTCCTGGATGCCTGGTACTACGCACTGCAGGGCAAGCCGATTGCCTGGTGTCCCGCGGAAATTCCTCCTTACTGTCCGCCGGGAAGCGACGCGGCGTTGGGGGCGGCGATCAAGAACGACCTGCGACCGCTGGGCACGATGCTGCGGGGAGCCCCCAATGCGTCACGAGCCGTGGCGCTGCTGCTTCCCGAGAGCACGCTGTGGCTGAATGCCGGTTCCGGCTGGGGGTGGGGAGTCGTGCACTATGCGAACGCCTGGAAGGCGTGGCTCGGCGGGATGGGAATCCCCTATGACGTGGTGACGGACAGCACCTTGAAGCCCGGCGCGTTGGGGCGCTACAAGGCTATCGTCTTTCCCATGGCCGACAACGTCAGCGAGGCCGTGTGCCGGGAAGTCACCGCGGCGGGGAATGGCGGCGCACGCATCATTCTGGATATCTATGGCCGGCAGGACTATCCGAACATGGAGCGCTGGCCGCAGGAGTACTTCTACCGCATGCCCGAAACCAACCGGTATGCGGCGCTGGAGCAGGACACACGGCGACGACTGGCGGCGCTGCGCGTGGCGCTGGAACCGGAACTGGAGGCCTTCGCGGAGGGCGACCGTGGCCCGTTGTTCACCGGGGTGCGCACCAGCGGCGGAGCCCTGTATGTGACGGTGGTCAACAACTGCCGCCAGGCCGGCCCCTATACCCAGTGGACCGGCCGCCCCTCTTTCCTGCCATACGGGATGGAGCAGGGCGCGACGGTTTCCATCAAGGCGCCGGCCGACAGCGTGGTGTACGAGTTCACGGAGTCACGGCAACTTGCGACGGAGTACCGCGACGGACGCCTGTTGGTCCACTTTCAACTGCCGCCCCATGCCGGGCGTGTCCTGTGCGTGTATCCGCGGCCCTTCCGCAAGGTGACGGTCAGCCTTTCCTCCCGATCGTTCGAACGTGGGACGCCGGGAACGGTTACGGTGGAGGTGCGCGACGGCTGGCGGCATTGCGCGGCCGGGCGGCAACTTGTGGATGTGCGGGTGCTCGACCCGCATGGCGTCCTGCATGACGAGTCGGGAATCTACGCAGCGGTGGATGGGCGGGTCACGCTGCCATTCCGTCCCGCCCGGAACGACGCTCCGGGTATGTGGCGACTGGACGTTCGTGAACGCACCAGCGGATTGTCGGCCACCATGTCGGTTCGCGTGCTGGAGTAACCTGCGCTCTACAGGTTCACCGGCTGCTAACTGGCTCAAGCCGCAATTGTTCTCCCGGATGGGTCGGCAGGCAGAATCGAGATCCCTCCACCTTTTCCGCCGCTTTGCCGTCGCGCCAAACCTGCACGTCTGCGCCGTTCCACGGATTCTCAACCGTGCAGGGCTGGCCCTGTTCGCTTACGATGGCGATGGGGGCCACCTTGCCCTCATGCAACTCCGCTGACACCAGGAAGGCACCTGGGACCCTGAGGTTGCGGAACCTGGCATCCTGTTGCCATGGCCAGACCCGGAACACGCGCAGCACGCGCTCATGGCCCATGCAAAGCATTTCATTGAGCGTGGCGGGAACAATGCTGCAGTTCTCGATGCCGTGCGGATTGTTACGGATGTACCCGTTCGGAAGTCCGATGGCCTCGATCATCGTCCGGAGTTCGCGCAGTATGCTTTGCGGGTCCCAGCCAATCCGCACTGCCGCCGGATATATGCTGCTCATCCCGTTGGTATCCCGCCACCGCGGCATGGCTTCCAGCATGTTCCGAGCGATGGCCAGAAGATCCGGAGGACTGTCCAACCCGATCTCTCCCGCGGGGAAGATGTGCTGAAGGCCCAGCGTATTACTGTTGCACCAATCCATTCCGCGCTCGGAATAACGGAACACCGTCTTCCCGTTCCTGACCTGTGTTGGGAACTGGCTGAGGTGCCCGAGGATTGTTTGCCACGCCTCCCGGCAATCATCGTCCACCCCCAATGCTTCGCTGATGTCCAAAACCAGGCGAAACACCATGCGGACCAGGCCCAGGGACAGTAACGGATTGTAGTCGTTTCCCGAACCCTCGTGGATCGAGTCGTTGGCGATCACGTACCGCGTGCCGTCCCAATCCAGGTAATCCGTCCAGAAATCCGCGACCGCCCGCACAAACGGATAGACGCGCTGGGCATAGACGCGATCATAAGTATGATACCACCGCATGGCCATGTTGACCGCGCAGTACGCGGCATTGCTCTTCTGTCCATGAAACACTCCCTGGCCATCCGTGATCCAGGGGATATGCGGGGGATTGGCGCGCGTGGTCTCGATCCCCTTCGGCCCGATTCCGACCGGATAGTAGATGCCACGGCACCCCTGCAGGTTCCGGGCATACCATTCCCCGCGCTCCATGAATGCGAGGCACACGGCATCAGCCGGATCGGCCTGCTCGATATGGTTCGACGAATAGAGCCCGTAGTACGGTGCCTGGTGATTGTAGTTGAGGTGATAGTCTCCGAACCACGCGGGGCTGTCCGTGGTGATCCACGTCCCAAAGATGGACGGCGGGAAGTCCCGATTGCGGCTTGCGCTGCCCATGACATACTGGGAGAGATAGTACCGCTGCTCGATGACAGGATCGCCGATCGCGACCTCCGATTGGCCCCAGAATCGGCCCCACCAGGCAGCATGTTCCTGCCAGAGCCGATCCAGACGCTCCATGTGGCCCGTGAGGAGCGTTTCAGCATGTCGGCGACAGTCGGGCGCCTCGAACGAGGACGCCATGGCCAGCACCACTCGGACCGGTCGTCCCGGCTCAACGACATACTCCGACCCGCTCGCGCCGACAACGCGCAAGACGCACGCCGCCACTACCGGAATGTCCACGCCGCGCGCAAAACCGCGCCGCACCCACAGAAGATCGCCATCCCGGCCGGCGGAGGAGTCGGAATCATCGCTGGTTCCGGGCGCAAGCTCCACCGAAACCTTCAGCGGCGCGCCGGTCGCCTGTAATTCGACAACTAGAATGTTGGCGGTGGCAGCAACCCATGAGCGCACGCGCAGGACCACCGCGCCAACGCCGAACGTGGCGCTGGTGACCGCCGACTGAAAATCCTGTTCGACCCGATATGAAGCTCCGCGCAAGGCCGGCGCGACCAGTCGCAAAGTGCCGAACATCCTGACGCCCGAGCCGTCATACCTTGATCGCAGTTTCCAGAAATCATTCTTGGCGATCCAGTAGCACAACTCCGCCCCCGAGCCACCGACTGCGACCCCCAGGTCGCCGTTGCCAAGGAGCGGGGCATCCGTCGCCGTGGGGGTCGGAATGTGCCGTGGCGGTTCCGCAAACACCGCCTGGTATTTCGCAACCATGTGTTGGCTCATGCAGTTCTGTCCGTACCGAACAAGTGATTGAGCCGTTTCCGGCTATCTTCACGTCAGAGCGGATAGTGAAGAAGAGTGGTTGACTGGGCAAGGAAAAACCGGGATGGAAAATCTCCTTTTCTTGGCGCACTCCCTGTCCCGTGCTACAGTTACGGCAAGCGAAAAGACAGGTGCACCGTGACGCGACATGAACGCATGATGGCAACTTTGCGGGGCAAGGCCGTGGACCGGCCCGCCTTCAATTTCTACGAGATCACCGGGTTGGAGAGCACCGATCCCGGCAATCCGTTCAATGTCTACTCCGATCCTTCCTGGAAGCCGTTGCTGGAACTGGCGGCCGCGAAGACGGACCGGATTGTGATGCACAGCGCGGCCTTCAAGAAGTCCGGTGCGGCGGGCTGGAAACCGATGCCGGAGTTGGAAGGGAGGACCGATCGGACGATCGACGCCGAAGGCAACGAAATCACTGTGACCACTCTGGCGGCAGGCAAGCGGACGCTGACACAACGCACCAAACGCTCTCCCGATATCAACACGACCTGGGTCACGGAACACCTGGTCAAGGACGTCGCCGATTTCAAGGCGTGGCTGGAATTGCCCGATGACACCCGGCCGCTCGGCGAGGTCGAGGCGCAGGCGGTTCTCGATCTGGAGGCGCGGGCGGGCGACAGCGGCATCGTAATGTTGGACACCAGCGATCCGCTATGCGGGGTGGCGCCGCTGTTCGACATGGCCGAGTACACCATCGTCGCGATGACCGAGCCCGAACTGTTTCACCGGGCGCTGCAGCGTGTGGCCCGCCGTCTCTATCCGCGGATCGAGGCCGTGGCGCGCGCGCTGCCGGGGCGGTTGTGGCGCATCTACGGGCCCGAGTACGCGTCGCCGCCCTATCTGCCGCCGGCCCTCTTCAAGCAGTATGCGACCGACTACGTCAAGCCCATCGTGGACATCATCCATCGGTATGGCGGCTATGCCCGCATCCATTCGCACGGCCGCTTGAAGGATATTCTGGACCACATTTGCGCCACTGGTTGCGACGGACTGGACCCGATCGAGCCGCCGGGGCAGGGCGACGTAACCCTGGCCTATGTGCGCGAACGTTACGGCCGGCAACTGATACTCTTCGGCAATATCGAGGCTTCGGACATCGAGAACCTGCCGACGCCACAGTTCGAGGCCAAGATCCGCCAGGCGCTCAAGGAGGGACCGGGCGGTCGCGGGTTTGTGTTACAGCCCTCCTCGGCTCCCTACGGCCGCAAGCTTCCGCCCCTGGCCATGGCCAACTACGAGGCTTGGGTGCGTTGCGTGGAGCGTGGATAGCGCGTTGAGATTCTCGCGGCGCGCCGGTTCGACATGACTATTCTCTAGCCGTATGAAAAAGGCCATGCGCTTCGTCCTGTTCCAGGCGAACCGCAGAACTGCAGAATATCGAACCGCAGAATGACGAAGGAGAGCCATGGCTTTGGCTCTTCGACACTCGGAGTTCGCAGAAACAGTCCTTATCATCTCCTCAGTAATGCCCTATGCTATGTGTGCACTTCTGGTGGTGCAGACACTCGCCGACGCAAGGGACGCCAGCCTGTCGACGGTGCAGCACGGTACGGTGCTGTTACCCCACCCTTGACGGTCCACGTCATCAGGAGAGATCACTATGACGGATATGCAGCGGTTTGAGAAAGCAGCCATCGTCATCCTCATTGTATGGGTAGTGACGCTCATCCCCAATCGGCTGCATGTGTGGTCTCTTGTTGCGCTGTTTTCGTCCAGCCCGGAAGCAGTGGCCCAATTATCATACCTGACGAAGGTAATTGGACTAATGCATGGGGTCACTACCGGTGCCGTCACAATCGCAGTAGCCATCTGGATGTTTCTGCAAGCAAGGCGAGATGGAGCGGCTCGTTGGGTCTGGATGCT
The DNA here is from genome assembly GCA_028718445.1 of Kiritimatiellia bacterium. Lineage (GTDB taxonomy): Bacteria > Verrucomicrobiota > Kiritimatiellia > RFP12 > JAAYLN01 > JAQULY01. The sequence continues at coordinate 330 of JAQULY010000267.1, read as the reverse complement.
ATTCGGGCTTGCTTTCGGATTGATGGCCCCTGTCCTGTATTTCTTGCTCCAGCTTATTCAAGAGTTGCGTTCCGTGAGGAACATGAAGCAAGACGGACAGGCAGTCAACGCACACAACGGCTGATCGCCGCGGTGTGGCCTGAAACCAAGAGGTACGGAAACGTGATTGGACGGGACATGGCCGGCTGCCTGACACTGCCCCTAATGGCGTGTCTCGCCATCATCGCGGCATGCGTCATACAACCCATCCTGCGCTCTCTGCATGAACAGAGCGTTTGGATATGGCATGCACTGTCGCTCGGAAGCGCTCTGCCTGGAATCATACTGCTG
>JAQULY010000266.1 GCA_028718445.1 Kiritimatiellia bacterium | reverse complement strand
ACCCCTACGAGCGGGAAGCAGACCTGCGCGAAATGGCGCTGACGTTGAATGCGCTGCCGCGTCCGAACTGGGGCGTGGTCTCGCTGGCGCTGACGCCGTTCCCCGCTACGCCGTTGCATGCGCGTTGCGTCCGCGACCGGATGCTGGAGCGCTTCGCAACCGACGCCTATGAGGCCATGCTGATCCCATCACGGCCAGGCGGCTATCTGACGCCGCGGTTCTGGTTGCTGCTGAACACCCGGATTCTGCCGCATATCTCACAGGCACTCGGGGAGAAACTCATCGCCCGTGGCGCCCAGGATCCATGGGCGGTGCGGACGGTAGAGCAACTGGCCGACTACATGGAACGCACCAGAAAGGTCACAACCTGGCTGCGCGCCAAGGCACCGTGGCTGTATGCGGCGCTTGAGCGCGGCCTGACGCGAGCGTCACGCGGTGTTCCCCGTCGCCAATGAGACGTCCTTTAGTCCTTGAGCACTGCCTCGATGGCGTTCAGTTCAGCCGGCGTGAGTTTTGCCTGGCGCAAGACCGCCACGTTCTCCTCGATCTGCGATACGCGGCTGGCGCCAATCAGCGCCGAGGTCACGCGCGCATCGCGCAACACCCAGGCCAGCGCCAACTGCGCCATGGAACGTCCCTGTTCCGCGGCCAGGCGCTGAAGCGCCCGAACCTTGTCGAGCAGCGCGGGCTTCAAGGCGTCACGCTTGAGGAAAGGGCCGTTCTTGCCGGCGCGCGAATCCTCGGGCACGCCTCGCAGATAGCGCCCGGTCAGAACGCCCTGGGCCAGCGGACAAAACGCGATCATGCCGATGCCTTCGTCCGCGAGCACGTCCAGCAGTCCGTGCTCGACCCAACGGTTCAGCATGGAATAGGACGGCTGGTGAATCAGGCAGGGAGTGCCCAGCCCCTTCAGCAGGCGGGCGGCATTCCGGGTTTGCGCGGCATCGTAGGAGGAAATGCCGGCGTACAGCGCCTTGCCCTGCCTGACGGCCGCGTCGAGCGCACCCATGGTCTCCTCCAGCGGCGTCGCCGGATCCGGGCGATGCGAGTAAAAGATGTCCACGTACTCCAGGCCCATGCGTCGCAGACTTTGATCGAGACTGGCCAGCATGTACTTGCGGCTGCCCCATTCGCCGTAGGGCCCCGGCCACATGCGGTAGCCGGCCTTGGTTGAGATGATCAGTTCGTCGCGATATGGCCGCAGGTCCTGGCGCAGGATGGCGCCGAAGGTCTCTTCGGCCGAACCGGGCGGAGGCCCATAGTTGTTGGCCAGGTCGAAGTGGGTGATGCCCAGGTCGAATGCGCGACGCAGCATGGCCCGGCATTCGTCCTGCCGGTCAGCCGCGCCGAAGTTGTGCCACAGCCCCAGCGATATGGCCGGCAGCATCAACCCGCTGCGTCCGCAACGATTATAGACCATGCCGTCGTATCTGTCGGTTTCCGCTGTCTGTGGCATATCGGGATCTCCGTGGCGTTGTCAGGCGTAAGGCGTGCGCGGCCCTAATTGATAGCGCTTCGCGCGCCGGTGTCAAGTCCGGCGGGTTGCAGGGACGGAAAGGTTGTAGTAGCATCGCCTCATTTCAGTGGCTTGTGGCGGCCGGCGGTCAGACCGCCGGCGCCCAGCATGGAGAGCCCGGATGCGATTGCGCGATTTGCTGGATGAGTCCGTGGTCAAGGTGAATCTTGAGAGCGTCGACAAGGAGGAGTGCTTCGAGGAGATGATCGACCTGCTCGTGCGCGCCGGCCGTGTGACCGACAGGGCGGCGGCGTTGGCGGCCGTGCGCGAACGCGAGACCGCCGGCAGCACCGGCATCGGCAACGGCTGCGCCGTGCCGCATGGCAAGCATTCCTCTATTCCCAGTCTGCGCGTGGCTCTGGGCACTTCGCCGCGGGGCATTGACTACGACGCCGTGGACGGCGCTCCCGTGCGCATGGTCTTTATGATCCTGGCCAGCGGCAACGAACCCGGGCCGCACATTCAGGCCCTGGCCGAGGTGGTCAGACTGCTGAAGACGCCCGGTTTCTGCCGGCGTGTGGTCGAAGCGAAGTCAGCCAAGGATGTTCTCGACGTCCTGGATGCGGAAGAGTAGCGAGTCTCCAGACAGGCGGACCGGCATGCGTGACGTTATTCAACAGGTTATCGCCGCGGAAGCGGAAGCGAAGCGCATCGTCAGTACTGCCAAAGAGGAGGAGGATGGCGTGATGGCCGCCGCCCGGCAGCGGGCGCAGAGCATCGCGGCGCAGGCCCGCCTGGAGGCGCGGCAGGAAGCCGACCTCATCCTGGCGGAGTCGGACGCCGGGGCCAGCGCGCGCAAACGGGAACTTCTGGAACAGGCCGAACAGAGTCTGCTCGCGGACATCCGCCTGGAGAATGCCGCCCGACAGGAGGCCGTCGCGGCGGTGCTGCGATGCGTATGCGGGCAGCCGCCGCCATGACCATGCCGGTTTCGCACGATATGGATTTTCTCGCGGCGCGCCTGCATGGCCGGCGTAGCCGGCTGGCCGAGGGCGTGCGCTTGGATGAGCTCTGCCGTGTTCGCACGGTGGCGGAACTGGCGCGTAGCCTGTATCCGGAAGAGCGCTTGCGCTCGGCCGCGGAACTCCAACGCCACATGGTTCTTGAACTGGCGCTGGAGCTGACCGGTCTGGCGGAGGAACTGACCGGACCAGCCGCGGCCTTTCTCGCATGGCAACGCACACGTCTGCAGCTCGAGAATCTCAAGGTGATGGCGCGCGGCTTCGCCAATGGCACGCCCCCAGACCGGCTGCGCCCGCATCTCGCGGCCTTGCCCGCCGATCTCGACTTGGATTTGCCGGCGCTGGCGGGAGCCGGTTCGTTCGACGCCTTTACGGCGGCAGTGCCGTCCGAGCCGTTGCGCGCCGGCCTGGAAGCGTGGCGCGGCGCATGGAATGCGCAGCCGCGTCCCTTCGTGCTCGAAACGGCGCTGGACTACGCCTATCTGCGCGAACTCTTGCGTCGCGCCGGTCGCATGACCGGGGCTGAGCGCGATGATGCCAGACTGCTGGCCGGACACGAAGCCGGCGCATTCCAACTGATGCTGGTTGTGCGGGGCGTTTTCCACTATGCCATTCCGCGCGAGTCGCTGGTCGGAGTGATCCTCGACGGAAGCGCCTTGCCGGCTGAACGCTACGCGGCCATGCTGGCCGCCAACGATGCCGCCGGCGCCGCCGCGCTGGCCGTGGGACGCGTCGTCGAGGCTGTCTCCGGCGATGCGCCGGAGCTTGAGGTCCAGACGTGGAACCGCTATCTGAGACTGGCCAACGCCGCCTTCCGGCACGGACAAATGGGAGCCGGCGCCGCGATCGGCTTCGCGGCGATCCGCCGCGTGGAACTGGCCAATCTGATCACGCTCTCGGAAGGACTGCGGATCGGCATGGACGCGCGCTTGTTGCGCGCGCGCCTGATTCCGCGATCAGGCGAGGAGGTGCCCGTTGTTTAGCGCCGTTCCCATGCTGCGTCTGAGCGCGCTGGTGCTCGATCGCGACGAGCGCGCCGTGCTGAGAGGTCTCGGCGAACTTGGTGTGGTGCACATCGCCCGCATGAAGGCCGGGCCGGAAACGGCCCCGTTCGAGCCGCCGGACCGCAGTGAGACGCGTTTGCGCTGCGAACGCCTGCTTGTCCGCATCGCGGATCTGCGGCGAGTGCTGGATATGGCGCCGGCGGCCGCCGCGCGGCCGCCTTCCGTCAGTCTGTCCGTTGATCAGATTGAGTCTGAGATCCAGGAAGCCGAACGGACAGCCGCCACCCTGTCCGGTCGCAGGCAGGCGGCACAGGCGCGCCGTGACCAAGTGGCTGCCGTGGTCGAGCAGTTGTCGTCCTTCAAGGGTCTGGAAGTGCCCCTCGATGAACTGGGCGCGCTCTCGTTTCTGCACTTTGCCATCGGCAGCCTGCCGGAGCAGCAGTTTGAGGGCCTGCGGGAGAAGGTGGGCGAGAACGTAGTGCTGCTGCCGCTGCCGCGCGGCGAACAACGGCGCGCACTGGTCGCCGTGACCAGTCGGACGGGACGCTTTGCGCTGGAAACGGCGCTGCAACAGGCCAAGTTCCAGCGCGAGATGCTGCCGGCACAGAACGGCGCCACCGTGGCCATGCTTGTGGACGAGAGCGTTAAGGAGCGCGACCGCCAGCAGGAGGACCTGAAGCAGATCGAGCTGGCCACGGTGGGACTGGCGTCGGCTGTCGGACCGCGACTTGAAGAGTTGGAGCGGGCGCTGCTGGAAGAGCAGCGTATGCTGGCGGCGGAAGAGAATTTTACGCACACGGAGGCGACGGTGCTCATCTCCGGCTGGGTTCCGGAGTCGGAGTTGCCCGTGGTCATGCGCCGAGTGAAGGAGATTGCGCGAGGCAGTTGCGCGATCGAAGCCGTCGCTCCGGAACGCCTGCAGGAAGACCAGGTGCCGGTGCTGCTGCGCCATCCGCGCATACTGCGTCCATTCGAAATGCTGGTCTCCGGTTACGGCTTGCCGGCCTACCGCGAACTCGAGCCCACGCTCTTCGTGGCCATAACTTACCTGCTCATGTTCGGCGTCATGTTCGGCGACGTCGGACATGGCGCCGTACTCGGCCTGGGCGGGCTGGCGGCGCTGCTGGCCGGGCGCACGCGCAAGCTGCGCGACGTGGGCATGCTGTTGCTGATGGCGGGGGTGGCGAGCATGCTCTTCGGCGCGGTCTACGGCAGTTACTTCGGCATCGCGCGCCTGCGTGCTTACGCCATCTGGCACGATCCGCTGGAGGGCGATCCGATGCAATTGATGCGCGGCGCCATCGGGCTGGGCGTCGTCATCATCAGCATCGGCGTGATCCTCAACATCGTCAATCGGTTCCGCAAGCGCGACTGGGTGGGCGGGTTCCTGGACAGCTTCGGCGTCGTCGGCGCGATTTTCTACTGGGGCGTGCTGGGGCTGCTGCTGAAATTCACGGCGTTGAAAGAACGCGGGCTGACGGGGCTGATGGTGTTGCTGGCGATCGTGCTGCCGCTCACCGCCTGGGCCTTGCGCGCTCCGTTGATGCACGCACTGGATCTGCGCGCCAGGCGCAAGCCCCACACCGGCGGCTACTTCGAGGCGGCGATGGAGTCGCTGGTGGAGGCCTTTGAGGCCGTGCTGGGTTATATGGCCAACACCATCAGCTTCGTGCGTCTGGCGGCCTACGCCATGAGCCATGCCGCCGTACTGATGGCCACGTTCGTGGTGGCGGCGGAGGTCAGGAAGATGTCGGCGGCGGGAAACGTGCTCAGCGTGCTGGTGATTGTGGCGGGCAATCTGGTGGCGATTCTGCTGGAAGGCGTGATCGCGGCGGTGCAGGCCCTGCGTCTCGAATACTACGAGTTTTTTGGCAAGTTCTTTTCCGGCAGCGGGCGGGCCTTCACGCCTTTCCGGTTGGAGACTGGGCAGGAATAGCCCGCGAGAGGATCGGACGATGGCAGGCGAGTATGTCTTCAACTTGCAGCGTGTCACCAAGCAGCACAACCTCAAGACCGTGCTCGACGATGTGACGCTGGCCTTTTTCTTCGGCGCGCACATTGGTGTGATCGGCGCGAACGGCAGCGGCAAATCCACGTTGCTGCGCATCCTGGCCGGTCAGGACCGGGATTTCATGGGAACATGCCAGATCGCGCGCAACGTGCGCATCGGCCTGCTCGAACAGGAGCCGCGGCTGGACCCTGGCCAGACCGTGGCCGAGGCGGTCAACGAGGGCGTGGCCGCCTCGCGCGCCATCCTGGCGCGTTACGATGAGATCTGCGACCTGCTTGGAGGCGATCAGGATGAAGCCGAGACGCAACGTCTGAACGATGAGATGGGGCGCCTGCAGGACACGATTGACGCCAACGATCTGTGGAACCTCGACCATCTGGTCGAATTGGCCATGGAGGCCCTGCGCCTGCCGCCCGCCGACGCGCAGGTGGCCAGCTTGTCCGGCGGGGAGCGGCGCCGCGTGGCGCTCTGCCGCCTGCTGATCTCCAATCCCGACGTGCTGCTGCTCGACGAGCCCACCAATCATCTCGACGCGGAGTCCGTGGCCTGGATCGAGACTTATCTGAAACGCTTTGCCGGCACGCTGGTAGTGGTAACGCACGACCGTTACTTTCTCAACAACGTCACCGCCTGGATTCTGGAACTGGACGGCGGCCGCGCCTATCCCTTCAAGGGCAACTACGAGAGCTGGCTCGATCAGAAACAGCAGTTGCTGGCGCGCGAGGCCAAACAGAGCGAAAGCCGCCGCAAACTGCTCGAAAGCGAGCTGCAGTGGGTGCGCACCAATCCCTCCGGGCGGCGCGCCAAGAGCAAGGCGCGCATCACGCGCTACGAGGAGCTGGCGGGGCAGCAGGTGGAAACGCGAGAGGACGATCTGCGCATCCAGATTCCGCCAGGACCGCACCTGGGCGAACTGGTCGTGCGCGCCGAGGGTCTGGCGATGGGGTTCGACGACCGTCTGCTGTTCGAGAATGTCTCCTTCGACCTGCCGCGCGGCGGCATCGTCGGCGTGATCGGCGGCAACGGCAGCGGCAAGACCACGCTGCTCAAACTGATCACCGGCCAGCTCAAACCGCTGGCGGGCACCCTGACGGTCGGGCCGACGGCGGCGGTATCGCACGTTGACCAGATGCGCGACGCCTTGAATTCCGAGCACACCTTGTATGAAGAGATTACCGGCGGCACCGAGACAATCACCCTCGGCGGTCGGCAGATGAACGGGCGCGCCTATTGCAGTCGCTTCAACTTCAAGGGGGCGGATCAGCAAAAGCGGGTGGGGCAACTGTCGGGCGGCGAACGCAACCGGGTGCACCTTGCGAAGCTGCTTCGTAGCGGCGGCAACCTGCTGCTGCTGGACGAGCCGACCAACGACCTCGACGTTGCCACGTTGCGCGCGCTGGAAGAAGCGATCTCCAGTTTCGGCGGTTGCGCGGTGGTGGTCAGCCACGACCGTTGGTTCCTGGACCGCGTGGCCACTCATATCCTGGCTTTCGAGGGCGACAGCAAGGTCACCTGGTTCGAGGGCAACTACCAGGATTATCACGAGCACCGCCGCAAACTCCTGGGCGATGCCGCCGACCGACCCACGCGCGTCCGTTTCCGGCCGATCAGGCACTGAACAGAGAAGGCGGTGAACCGCGTGGGGCGGTGGGACGTTATATACTAGCGAAATCGTGCCGTCAGGTTCGATGGAACCGATCTCGCGAGGACGCTCAGATATGACGAAAAGTGGATTGCTTGCATTGTCGCTATCTCCGATCGCCGTGCTCTCGGCATGTCGAGGCGAAACGGCCACCAACGTACCATGGACCACGTGCGCGCCGATCGTGGTCACGGCGTCGCGCGAACCGCGCGATCCGCACCTGCTGCCGGCGGCGATCCATACCCGCGAAAGGGACCGGACCGCCCCGCCCGCGACCACGCCGGAGGCGCTTGCGGAGTTGCCGTCATGTCTGCTGCAAAAGACCTCACAGGGACAGGGATCGCCTTTCATTCGCGGCTTCACCGGCTTTCGCACGCTGATGCTCAACGATGGCGTCAGGCTCAACAACTCGGTCATGCGCGACGGTCCCAACCAATACTGGAACACTGTCGATCCGTT
>JAQULY010000265.1 GCA_028718445.1 Kiritimatiellia bacterium | reverse complement strand
CCGCTCTTCCGATCTGCAGCGTGACCCCATTGGCGCCACGGTCGTATCGGTTTTCGACGACGACGGGCGGCTCACCGGCCGGACCGCTCCGGACGGCGGCCAAAGCGCCATCTGCTACGATGCCCAAGGATATGCCGTCAGCAACGTGGACGCGCTAGGCCGGATCGCGGTCAGCGAATACGACGACAGCAATCGCCTGGTGCGTGTGACCGAAGCCGCCAACACCGGGAATGCCCGCGCCACCGCCTTCGTTTACGACGCCCGTCACCGTCGCGTGGCTGTCACCAACGCGCTTGGGCTGGTCACCCGCATGTCGTACGACGCCTGCGACCGCCTAGTTTCCACGGTCGCGCCAGACGGCGTGACAGTTACCAACGTCTATGATGCCCGCGGCTTACCGACCCTCACGCGCACCCTGGACGCCGCCGGCAACGTTGTTGCCGAGACAGCCACCACATACGATGCCAGGGGGCTGGCCGCGCAGATCACCTCAACCGATGCGGGGACCGCACTTTTCGGCTACGACCTGGCCGGCAACGTGACCAATGCGGTGGATGCCCTCGGCCGTTCCACCTGCGTCTGGTACGACAAACGCGGTCAGGCCACCAATACCCTCGACGCACTCGGTTACCGTAAGGCCACGGCGTTCACCGCCGCGGGTCGTCCTGCTTACGGGACCGATCCGCTCGGAAGGACGACCGCCTTTTTCTGGACGCCCGGTGGCAAGCCCGCCGCGACACGCTTCGCCGACGGCGGCATCGTCACCAACGAATACGACGGCGCCGATCGCCTGATTGCCACCACCGATGTGCGCGGCGACCGCGTCGCTCTGGGCCTCGATTCCATTGGGCGCGTTACCAACCGGTCCGGCCAAGCCTGGCAAGAGCAGAGTTGGTACGATCTCTCCGGTTGTATTACCACGACGGTCGACGCTGTCTCCGCCCGCACAGACGTTTCGTTCGACCAGCTTGACCGTCAGGTATGCACGCGCGATGCGCTGGGGTGTGACTGGACCACAGCCTACGACGCCATGGACCGCATCGCCTCCAAGACCGACCCGCGCACCCGCTTGCGGCAATACGGCTACGACGCCATCGGACGCCGCATATCGGTCACCCATCCCAGCGGACGCGTCGAGGGTTTTGCGCACGACGCGCTGGGTCGCTGGACCGCCTTCACCAACGCCGAAGGTCATGTTTACCACATGGCCTACGACGCTCATGGCCGCCTGATTGCCGCCACCAACGCCGCCGGCGAACAGGTCTGCCGCAACTTCTACGACAACGTCGGCAATCTCACTAACCGTCTCGATGGCGCGGGCAACAGCACCGCCTACACCTACGACCTCCTCAACCGGCTTGTCCGGCGGGAATCCGGCGTCTTGGGCCCGGCGTCCTCCTTCAGCTACGACGCCGTCGGTAACCTTCTTGCCGCCTCGAATGTGACGGCCCTCTGCACCTTCGGTTACGACACCATGAATAGGCTGACGGCGTCCACCAGCACGGTAGCCGGAATATCCTTTGCCACACACTACCGCCACGATCTGGGCGGCCTGACCACCAACCTGGTTTACCCCGGCGGCCTGACGCTTCACCGCGCCTACGACACCGACGGCCGCCTCTCCAGTGTCAGCGACTGGCTCGGCCACACCTGGACCTTCTCGCGTGACGCCGCCGGCAAACTCACGGGGGCCATTTCCCCTAACGGAGTTGTCGCAACAAACAACTACGATGCGGCGGGACGCCTCGCCTCCTGGTCTATCGGAACGCTTGCGGGCCGAACCATCACGCGCGACGCAGCAGGCATCAAGACTCGCGAGGAAGTCACCGCCGGTCCGCTGCCCCTTCCTTCCCTCAACCGCCGTGCTGTCAACACGCACGATGGTGCCGATCGAATCGTCTCCGCCACCGTTACCGACGGCACCACCAATCCGCCCATCTCCGAAACCTACCTTTACGATCCCAACGGCGCCCTGACCAACGTTATCGCCGGTTCCGATACCATCTTTTCCGCCGTTTACAACCCCCTCGGACAAATCTCATCTCTGCGCCTCTGCGCCTCCGTGCGAGACTCCTCATACGATGCATTGGGGAACCGCGTTCACACCTCGACAAACGGTGTCGCCACGCTGTGGGTGACGGATCACGCCGACCCGCTCAAGCGCCCGATGATGGATTGCGCTTCCGACGGCACGCCCATCGGGTACTACATCTGGGCGCCAGGTCAGCTTCTCGGCGTTATTGATGCCGCCTCTGGTGCCCTCCTCTGCGCCCACACCGACGAGTACGGCTCCCTGATTGCGCTGACGGACTCGTCAGGTAGCCGAGTCTTTTCCGCCTCCTACGGCCCCTACGGCGAGGACTGGGGTTCATCCGGCACGAACGGCACGCCATTCCGGTGGTTGGGCGGTCACGGGGTGTCCCACGCTGGCGGAAGTCTGTATCTGACGCGCCATAGGGCGTACGACACTGCCCTCAAGCGCTTCCTCTCGCCCGATCCTCTGGGGCTGGACGGCGGCGTGAACCTCTACGCCTATGCCGACGGCGATCCACTCAGCTATATCGATCCGCTGGGGCTATGCGCGGGAGATGGAATTACCGCAGGATCCATTGGTTCCGCTGGTGTCCTTGAGCGGTCGGGGCAGGTGCGTCACAACTATAACACTCTTGTTGCGCAACTCCGGGCGACGGGCACCTACTCCAGTGAGCGGGATGCCTTGCGCACGTTCTTCAACGAGCCAAGGAACTCTACGGCTCTTTCCCGCGGGACAGCACAAATGTACAGGTGGGAACAAGGCATGAACGGGGTAAGCCGCAGTCTGGCGAACCCCACTGCCACGGCGCCGTCAATCAATAATGCGGCTGCCATGTCGAGGTGGGGCGGGAGGGGGTTGATTGTTGTCGGCGCAGGTTTGAGCGTATACGATGCGGCCACCGCTCCTGATCCATACCGTGCAACGGTGCAGAATGGGTCCGCAATCGCGGTCGGGGCTGGTGGCGCATCGGCTGGGGCTTGGGCAGGCGCTGCCGTCGGTTCTTTGTTCCCTGGGCCTGGAACGGCCATCGGCGCGGTGGTCGGTGCAATCGTCGGTGGTGTAGGAGGAGGCGTGGGAGGTCATGCCTTGGGCACGGCGGCCTACGATGCGAACTATGGACCGAACTCGCCATGGTTCCCGTAGAACGGTTGGAGAAAGACGTGAAAGCCAACGAGCGAACGCAGTTGAACAGCAGAACCCCCCAGCACAGGAACATGGGTGTCTCAGTTGTGCGCCATCCTATGACCAGGATGGCACGTTGGTTCGAGCGCAACGTTTTCAGGATTGACATCTATGAATTGCGGGGCGACGAGATCATTCCTGCCAGACCAAGAGAAATCCGTTTCAGGGTCGAGGAGATATCGTCCTGGCAACAGGTGTTCCTTTCCCTTGGTGTTCCTATCATCGTCATAAAGTTTAATGACGGGCGAAGAGTCGAACTGAGTGACAAACACGAGGACCTTCGTCGTATTCTTCAAGACGTTGCGACAGGCAGAGAACTGCCATGGGATGCGATCTAACCCAGGTCTAATCGCACACCAAGGCCGTCAGAATTCCCGATCACCGCTCAAGGGCTTCAAGAACCGCTTCGTGCCGATCCTCATCTCTCTCTTCGACTTCTGCGTCGACGATCAAGGCCCAGATATGGGATAGCCAGACAGCAACAACCCTGAAGTCACAAATTGCCAACCGCCTTCCTGCCCTTGCCTCCCCTGTGTCGCCGGCTTGGCTACCTCCCCACATCTCACCCGATCCCGTCCTCCCTTCAGCCTTCAGTCTTCAGACATCAGCCCTCCCCTCACACCGCCGCCGCCAGTTGCCGCAGTCGAGCCCGCTCAACGTCCGAGGCCAGGCCCGCCGCCACTTTCCCGGCCAGGCTGACCAGTTCATCCGCCTCCACCGCCCGCTGGCCTTCGTCGTTCTCTTCTTTCTTCCCGGTCAGCACGCTCGGCAGCGCGCCCGCCAGCGCCGACCGCAGAATTTCCCGTCCCGGCCGGAAGTAGTTCGCCATCACAATCTCGACCGTTCGATGCCCGGTCACTTTCCGCACCAGTTCCATGGGCACCCCAGCCGACAGCGCCAGGGTTACGAACGTCGTCCTCAAGGCGTGCCAGTCCCGCACGCTTGCGGCCCGGTGTCCCTGCGTCCGCGCCACCTGCGTATGCCGCACAATCTCCGCCCTGACCGACATCTTCTTCCCCCGGATGACCCGCTTCCCCGCCATCCCCGACACCACCGCGAGCCAGCCTGAGACGCTTCCCTTCGATGCGCCCATAGCGGCCGCGATCTTTCGCACGCTCTCGCCCTTCAGGTAGCGCACGAACGCCTCTTCGATATGTTCGCGCCTCGATCCTTCGGCGAGCTTGCCAATCGCCGCCATTCCAGCCGCCGCGAGCGCCTTAAGCTTGCGCCCGGGTTCATCCTCTGCCTTGCTCCCGCCGAGGGCCTCCGCGATAATGGCCTTAAAGCGCCACGTCAGCCCGTCGGGATTCTCGAAAAGCATTTTCGCCGCCTCCGGGAAGCAGTAGCCGGTCCGCGCGCCCGGCAGCGCCTCCAGCGCTTCGCGCAAGGGTGCCAGCAGAGGCAGATCCACGGTTTCCCCGGTCTTCGCCGTTCTGACGGTCACGGCGCCCTCCTTGAAGTCCACGCTCTTCCACTCCAGCCGGCAGGCGTCGCCCCGCCGTAGCGCCGTGCAGGCGGCCGTCACGACCGGCCCATACAACACGCCGCCCTCAAACCGCCTTGCGGTCTCGAACACAGCCTGCAGCTCCTCCGGCGTGAACGGCACCCGATGGACGCTACCCGCATCCCGGTCGCCTGTCGTTCGTCCCACCGACTGGGCGAATGGGTTCATATGGCCGGCGGGTAGAAACCGCTTGAAAGCGCCTCGGACGGTTCCGTAATAGGCCTTGGTTGTTCCAGGCGCGCAAGTCTTCCGCAATCTCTCCGCAAATGCTCCCGCGTCCGCTTCGGTCACTTCGTACAGCCGCTCCGCCCGCGGATGATGTTCGGCCATAAACGTCCGGAACTGTTCGCAGGCCGATTTCACGCCCGACTCATAAGCCTTGGAAAGGACGCCGGCGCGGGGCAGGGCCAGCCAGCGTGCGGTCAACTCGTCGATTCGGACGTGTTCGACGGCTCTGCCCGTCTTCAGCTCGATGAGCCGTTCGGTCAGGTGCTCCGCGTGGCCCTTCTGTTCCGCTTCGGCCCGGAACCGTTCCAGCTCCTTTTCCGCCTCTTTGCGGGAAACCTCGAACTTCGCGTCGCCCACGTCCCGCAGGGTCGCGGGGGGCGACCCGCGCACGGTCACGCCGAGGTTGACCACCTTTGCGCCGCCATTGACGACGAGTCTTCCATACCAATGGCGTCGCAGTTTCCCATTCCGTCCGCGCCTGAGTTCCAGAGCCATCTTTCCAACCTCCCCGACAAGCTTTCACCCATCAGAGACAATATGGAAAATCGTCATCAAGAAAGCAAGCAAAATCCCCACACATGCACCCACACGCCCTCCAACCCAGCCCTCCTGGGCGCCACTCTCTTCCTTCCCGTTTCAGCCCCAAGACACAAAAAAACCTTATTTCCTAAGAAATAAGGCCTTTTCAAGGCTTCTTAAATTGGTCGGGGCGTCGGGATTTGAACCCGAGACCTTTTGCACCCCAAGCAAACGCGCTACCAGTCTGCGCTACGCCCCGAGAAGGGTGGCAAGATGTCTGTGTATATATCAGCGATGGCGTGGCGGCGTCAAGCCCGCTGGCCCGACCATGGTCCCAATAGGCTCCAACTGGCCACATGCCAGTGGCGCACCCGAACTGCGAGCGTTGCAGCTTCCTCTGCCGTCCACCCATGCGCTCACATTTGCGCTTGCGGCTCGGCAGGCGTCTCGCCCCTCCCCGTTGACGGCACAACAATACTGGTTTTGGATACAGCCGATTTGTTGCCATCTCCAGCCATGATTGCATTATCATGGGTGCCTGACGGGTTTTAGGTATAGGCCTGACCGGAATCTCAAGGAAAAGACTATGAGCAAGCAACTGGCCCTGGATGCCGTGCACATGAAATCGGTAAAGCAGGTGGCGCATACCGAGTACAGCCTGGGTTACAACGTCGAGTACTGCCGCAAACTGACCGGCAAGGATCCGTCGGACCCGGAAGCAATGGCCGAGTTCCAGGAGCGCTGGGCCATTGACTTCGCATGGGCGGTGTCCGGCGGCCTGCACGGCGACTGGGCCAAACGCGGCAGGACCACCGAAATGGGGCACGCGGTCTATGCCGCCGACGGCAGCGATCTGCGCCAGGAGGTTTCCTGCCCCTTTACGACGCCGGAGGAGGTTTGGGCCTTCGACGCCGTGCGCGAATATGGGCTGCCCGATTTCGAGGCGCAGGTCCGCGCCTACCAGGCGGAGCACGCCGAATGGGAGCAGCGCTGGCCGCGGCAACTGGTCACCGGCGGGTACTATCGCACCATCGTCTCCGGCGCCATCGCCACCTTCGGTTGGGACATGCTGCTGCTGGCGCTTTCGGAACCCGCAAAGATGGAGCCGGTGTTCGACAGCTTCTACCGGTTCACCAAGTTCCACATGGATGCCTGGGCGCGGACCAGCGCGGAGGTGATCATCCAGCACGACGATTTCGTCTGGACCGAGGGCGCCTTCATGAATCCGGAGATATACCGGAAGGTTCTGATTCCGCGCTACGCCGAAATGTGGAAGACGCTGCACGCCGCCGGCAAGAAGGTGCTGTTCTGTTCCGACGGCAATTTCGTGGAATTCGCTGAGGATATCGTCGCCGCTGGCGCCGACGGCCTGATTTTCGAACCGATGAACGACTTTGCGTGGATGGCGGAACGCTTCGGGCGAACGCATTGCCTGGTCGGCAGTTGCGTGGACTGCCGCGACATGGCCTTCGGCCACTGGGACAAGGTCAAGTCCGACATGGACCGCACCTTCGCGCTGGCGCGCACCTGTCCGGGCATCATCTTCGCCACAGGCAACCATCTGCCCGGCAACATTCCGGTGGAGATGATGGAGAAGTACATCGCGTATTTCCTGGAGCATCGGGACATGCGCGGGAGTTGAGCGGAGTTGAGCGTCACGCGTTGCTCGCTGGAAGGCTGAGCGATCGTGGATTATACTGTCCGTCACTATGAGTAAATCCGTTCCGGTTGACTGGAGCAATCCGTATGCAGACACGCGTGGAACTTGGCTGAAGGGCAACCTGCATACGCACTCGAGTGATGGTAGCGCGTGCGGGCAAACGCCGCTGGCGGAGGTTCTCAAGCGCTACGCCAGGAGCGGCCATGATTTCCTCTGTGTGTCCGATCACATGACGCTCACCGAGCCCCGGCCCGCCGCCGCGCACGGGCTCCTGCTGCTTCCCGGCATCGAGTGGAATTCGCATGCGGGCGAACACATGGGGGTCTACACTCTCGACCGCGCGTTGCTGCGGCATTGCGTGAAATCCTCCGACCAGTCCGCCTTGCTCAGTTACCTGTCCAGGCGCGACGCGCTGGTGGTGCTGAATCACCCCAACTGGCAGAGAGAACCGCACTACAGCCACGAGCAACTGATGCGGCGTGAATCG
>JAQULY010000264.1 GCA_028718445.1 Kiritimatiellia bacterium | reverse complement strand
AATGCCAAAGGGTTCCGTGAGCATGGCCGACGCTGGGCGGAATGCATCCTCGCCACTTTCTTTCCGGGTGTTCCGACCAATGCCGTGAGGGGGGCGTCCCCGGGGATGTCGCTTTTGTCGCCTCAGCCGGGTCACGTGGCCCAACGCGATGCACAGAACTGCGCTGATGTGCCGGTGAGCGGGAATTTCGAGGGCGCGCTCTCACGAATCGAGGGTCGTTGGACGCCGATGCCGGGCGGGGATCCGTCGCCGTGGACCTTGGTCGCCGACGCGCCCCAGGATGGGTACTTCAGCGGGAAGCTGCCGATGACGACGGGCTGGTACCGGTTGGAGTTCCGCGGGCTCAAGGACGGACGGCCTGTTGCTGCGAGGACGGTCGAACGCGTGGGCGTGGGCGAAGTGTTCGTGGTGATCGGCGGGGATAGTGTGGCCAATTTCGGTCAATCGCGGCAAGAAGCCAAGGACCCGCGTGTATCGTCATATTGCACGGTCTGTTATGAGCGGCCAATGCGCGATCCGTTGCGCGGAGCGATCGGCGACAAGGGCACGTCTTGGCCGGCCTTGGGTGATGCGCTGGCAGGTGCGTTCGATGTACCCGTGGAGATCGTCGTGTGCGGATACAGCGGCGCCATCGCCCAGTGGAAGCCGGGGACCCCAATGTACAACGGGGGGATCATGAGCACCCTCTTCTACAGCCGGCGATTCGCGACGGGGGGCTATCGCGCCATCCTGTGGGAAGTCGGAGAAATGGACGCCAAGCTGGGTGTGAAAGCTGACGACTTCGTTGGAGCGATGACGTCCATCGTTACCCAGGTCAGCAAGGAGGTAGGTTGGCAGGCCCCGTGGGTGATCGCTGGCGTTGCGTACCATCCAGAGGCAGCCGAGACCAACCGGCTGGCGATCCGCGAGGCTCAGAAGAGAGTGTGCGACGGCAAGATTCTCTTCGAAGGACCAACCGCCGACGATTTGACCGGTCCAGTCTGGCGTTATGATGGTATTCACTTCACCGAAGCCGGCCTTCAGGAACACGGCAAACGCTGGGCGACGGTGTTGCTGAAGCTATTTCTTGGCGAGAAACGATGACTGAACAAGACACAATCCGAACCGGCCATCAGGAGGCGATGAAAGAGGTACAGCATGAGACAGCAAAAACAATGGTCATCAATCGCTCTGTTAGCGGGAATATGCATGGCGCCCCTTTTGGCGCTCGCGGAGCCAGGTCCCATTGTCGACTTGGATTTCAATGCCGTGTCTGAAGGTGTGGTGCGGGATCGCTCCGCCTTTCACCAGGATGGACGCTTGATCGGGAAGGCGGCCTTGGCGGAGGGCGCCGATGGGTACGCCTTGCGCGTGCCGGGCTATCCCTCCTGCGTCAATATCAACCTGGCTGACCGCTTTCGAAACCTGGAGGCGTTGACGGTTTCATGCTGGCTGAGTCCGGAGGAAGTCGCCAACCAGGAAGTCATCACGGCCGCCAACAATCCCACGCAGTATGACGGGTTGCCGTTCATGTTGCGCTGGTGGGCCAACTGGTCGTTCATCTTCGAAACGACAACGGCGGATGGCGAACGGCGCGGTGTGATTGTGGACAAACCGGGGATCGATCGGATCTCGTATCCCAAGTACCACTGGACGCATGTGGCCGCCACCTATGACGGCGTCAAGACCGTGTTCTATGTCAATGGCGAACCGGTTGCATCCAAGGAGTGGCCCAAAGGCAAGAAAGGGCTGATGAAGATCAACCATCCGCTCAAGATCGGCGGCCACAACACATTCTTCAAGGGCGGGGTGGACAATCTGAAACTATTCGATCGGGCCTTGAACGGGTATGAGGTCAAGGCGGAGTTCACCTCCAAGAAAGGTTTCGTCCCTAAGGCGCCGGGGAAAGAATTTCCCGGAACCATTGACGGCTTCCGGTACGTCTCCTGCGGCCGGGCCGGTGAAAACTGGTTCGTCATGCCGCTAAAGCAGGGGGCGCTGCAGTTGACCAGCGCGGGCGAGTGCAAAGTGTGGGCCAAGTCGGACAAGAACCCCTCCTCACAATGGGACACCACCTCTCCGATCAGCGTGTCGGATCAGGCGGGGAAGAACGAGAGGTTTTATCGGGAGGTGTCCGGTAACGTCGAACTGCGCGCGGACGGGACTTCCCGCCTGGAACTGCGCGGCAAGACGACCAGCGGTCTAGGCGTCAATCAGGTCATTGAAGTCACCACCAATGATGAAGCGCGTTTCCACTACGAGCTATCGGCCGAGACGGCGAAAGCGGCGCCGCCGGTCTTGTTCTGGACGCAGCATCTGTGGCCGTCCGCCATGCGGTTCGTCGGAACCGATGAGCGGGGTTTGATTACGGGCAACCTGATGGATCTGGACGGCGATCTTCGGTTCAAGGATCTGTTGGAGATCAACCTGATCTCCGGCGACAGCCGATTGGTGGCGAAATTCGGACCCGATACGCGGTTCCACGTTCGCGGCACGCGCAATCCCAAGATGTGGCTCGACGGTTGGGCCAACTTCCAGGGCATGTTGGAGTCCGCAAAGGCGACCGATTGGTCATCCACCAAGACAGTCGCCTTCGATTTCACGATCATGCTGGAGCCGGACGATCGTCCGCCGCGTCTGGATCGTGCGCAAGCCAGAACGGTCACCAGGGATGTTCCTTTTGATTTCAACCGTCTATACGATGCCGACGTGACGCGACTGGCCTTGATCCCCTTTGGGCGCGACCTGCCTGTTTTCATGGACGACGAAAGCGTTGTCTTTAAGGTGGAGGTGCCGAAGGGGCAGTTGATGGAAACCGACCGTTACGAATGGACGTTGACTGACGCAGACACGAAGGAACTGGTCCGCAGGGGAGAGCTGAAACACAGCAATCCCTTCTGGGAGTGGGGCGGCAAGGTTGTCTTCCCAGCCCCCAAAGCAGGCGCGTACGAATTGAATATCCGTTCGTTGGATGTCGATGGAAACACCCTCGATGAATGCCGAACTGAAGTCGTGGTGGCAGGCGAGATCGCTCAGCCGAGCATCAAGGCTGGTGAGCCGTTGGAGCTGAAGAAAGTGGATGAGGTCGACCTGACGGCCGACAAGCCCGGTCACGATTTCTATTCCTACTCCGGCTTGTCCAAGGTTGTGAAGGGCGACTCGGGCTCGTGGCGGGAAACCCTGACATTCAACGAAACCCAGGCTTTTCTATCCGGCGCCGGGGCGCTGAAACATGCCTGGTGGGGCTGTGACTGGTATGGGGTGCGATTCAAGACCAAGGCGGGCAAGCTCTATGTGGTCGAAATGGAGTATCCCGATCGCGAATTCATGTCGGTCAGCGCCTATCTCATGGAGCCCAAGGACGATCCGCGAGACGGAAAGGCCCGGCCGGTCCAGCGCACCAGCACCGGTTTGTTCACGGGAACGTTCGTTCCGTTCGACGGCAAGATGAAGACATTCCAGACGGTCCATTTCGCCTCAGCTCCCTGGGTGGCAGTGTGCCTTCAGAATGCCCATGTCGGCCGGCCGAATGGGGATCTGACCCCGGCAAGTGTCCGTAAGATTACGTTGTACGAGGTCATTGGCGATTTGCCGAAACTCGATGCGCCCGCGGATGGGAATCGGCTGCTGGGTGTCTATTGCGAGAGCGGCGGCCTGGCCGTCTGTCCGTTCGGGCCGAACAGCTTCCGTGGCGAGTTGGGAAACTGGCACGACTCGCCCAAGCCGGAGGTCTATTACCGCGAGGCCTACAAGACCGTCGCGAATCTGGTCAAGTATATGCGGTATCGCGGCGACACCACGCTCTTCTATGGCATTTACCGGTACCGGAGCGCACAGTTTCCATCCCGCACCTTCCCGCCCTCGGTCACGGAGACCGATTTCGACATGGCCGGTTTGATCGCACGCATGTTTGAAAAGAACGGACTGAAGCTGGTGCTTAACGTCATGGCCAACAATCCGCTGCCTACGTCGCGGCTGCACGAGTATTCACGAAACGATATTCACCGCGGGGCGTCGGGAGTCGCTCCCGTCAACAACGAAGGCATTCAACCCCAATCTCACAGGGATCGTCCGGCCGTCAATCCGTTCCATCCCCGCGTGCGCGAGGCGTTCGCGACCCTGGCTGCGGAATTGGGCGAACGGTATGGAAAGTACCCGGCCGTGGCGGGCATTTCCTGGATGACGGGTCAGGCCTGGTGGGAGCCCTGCCTGCCTACGGTTGTTCCCGGCAACGGCACGGAGGAGGAAAACGAGCGGGATCTGCTGCGCGCGCAGGTGGATGACGAGACCATGCGGCAGTTCGCGGAGTGGGCGAAAGTGACCTTGCCGGGCAAGCCGGACGATCCGCAACGTTTCCAGCAGCGGTTCGACTGGATCTGGATGAATGCCAGGGAGCAGTTCAAGGACTTCCGGTGTTGGGGCATGGCTCAGACGCACCTGACCTTCCAGAAAGCCTTTGCGGAAAAAGCCCCAGGCAAGGACTACCTGGCCCTCGATTACTACCAGGACATCTTTGTGCGCAAGGCCGGATGGGCGCCTTTGGAAGCCTGTCGTCTGTTCGGCGGAGGCCCCAAGTTTTACCGCGACGTGCCCGGGCTCGTGTATTACCCCTACGTGCCGGAGATCAACGGCGCCGTCCATTGGGAACACAGCACGATGTCGTGGGAGCAGATGCCCCGGATGCAGGCCTTCGTGCAGGACGAGGCGTTGTCGAAGGAATGGGATGCCGCCGACAAGTCGGCCCGGTTTATTCACCGGCAGTTTTACGAGCAGATCATGTTCCTGCGGGATGAACCCGATCGAAAGTGGATCTGGGCGCCCGATCTCGAGCGGTTGGCCACCTGTTCCTATCCGCAGCAGGGCGGACCCGCGTATCGCTTGGATTTCCTTCTGGCGTTGGCACGCGGCACGCCGAACTACATCAGTTACATGTGGTGCGACAGCACGCTTCCGATGGGCCACGAGCGGGAGCACCAGCAGTTCGCCGCGGCCTATCGGGCACTGCCCCAAGGCCGGTATCGGGAAGCCGATCGCCGCGATCAGGTCTTCGTTCGGTATGACGACACCGGAAAGAAGGTGTTTTACGTGGTGAACGCCGCTGCCGCTCAGGCGGATGTCGAGGTGAAGACAGGGTTGGCAGGAACCTTTGCCGACGTCGTCTCGGGCGCCGAACTGAAAGCCACGGACGGCAAGGCCAAGTTGACGCTGCCGCCGTACTCGCTGCACGTTTACCGGATGAAGTAGTCGTTCGTGGCGAGGAAAGGGATGCCGATGAGAGTTGAACAAGTGCTGATGGGGTTGGGGGCGGCAAGCCTCCTGGCTGGACTGACTTCCGCGAGTATGGCGTCGGAGGCGACCCAATCGGCGGCCGATGAACTGGCATCCCGGATTGCGGCGCGCGTGGAGCAGGCAGTGACCTACGCCTCCGTTTCCGCCACGTATGCAACCGTAACCGAATTCGAATCCTTCGCGACCAACTCGACCTGGAAGGAAGTCTGGCCCGAAGGCACGGGTGAAGTCACCCGTGTCGTGGAAGCCAAACTGTGGAACGCGGCGATTCAGGCGGCCTTGGACAAAACCGGGGCCGCCTATCTTCCCAAGCGCGACCGGCCGTACTACATCTCCGATCCGATCGTTTTGAAATCGGGACAGCGGCTCAAGGCCGATCGGGACGCGGAAATCCGGTTGATGCCGGGATCGAGCGTGTGCATGGTGAGGAACGAGCACATTGTGGGCGGGAACGAAAAACCGGTTCCGACCGATGTCGCCTCGGACACCAACATCCTGATCGAAGGCGGCGTCTGGACCACGCTCGCGACATCTCCCGTCCAGCGGAATGGAAACAACCTGGGATGGATGTCGAGGCAGGATCATTCGATTCCGACCTATGGTGTCATTCTGCTCAGCAACGTGCGCGCAGCGGCGGTTCGTAATGTGACTGTCAAGGAATCCGATTACTACGCCTTGCAGATCGCCAACTGCCGCGACTTTCTGATCGATGGCGTCCGGTTGGACAATCATCGCAAGGACGGGGTTCACATCAACGGGCCCTCCAGCTACGGAGTCGTCCGCAATGTTTCCGGTCAGCCGGGCGACGACATCGTGGCGTTGAACGCCTGGGACTGGCCCGCGATCAATCCCTGCTTTGGCCCGATTGACAACATTCTGGTGGAAAAGGTGCTGTTTGCCGCGCCTGGTTGTGAAATCCGGCTGCTTCCCGGCACGAAGCTATATGCGGACGGAACCAAGCTGGCGTGCCCGATCAGCGATTGCGTGCTACACGAAATCAAGAACATCGGGAACTTTAAAATTTACGACCAGCCTCCTGCCTGGAGTCGTGAGACCGACTACTGCGACCCCATCGGCAAGGTCTCGAACGTCTACTTCAAGGGCCTGGTGTTCGATCGCCAGGCGGCCTTCCGGATTGCGGTGCATGTGGACGGACTATCCGTCGAGGACGTTCAGCTCAACTTCGCTCCGTCCCCCGATTATCGGCTCGTCGAGTTCGGGGCGCTGTCCGGAACCGCCAAGCGCAAGCCGGACGATCCCTCCACCTGGGTGGACGTCTACAACCCGGACGCGGACTTCACCGTACGCCGATTCCGATTGTCGAATGTAAGGGCGAAAGCAGCCAACGGATGGGCGCGCGTACCGGTCACGAATCTGGTGCGCGTGACCAACCAGAAGTTGAATCCGGACTATCCCAAGACGACCCCGCGCGGCGGCACGGGAAAGGCGATATTCCTTCCCGATGCAGAACCGATCCGCATCATGTGCGTCGGCGATTCGATCACGGCGGGTTTCATGGACACTCCCCAGGAGTTGCCGTTTCAGTTCGGCTATCGCGGCAAGCTCTACTCCCTGTTGTCCGCCATGGGCTGTTCCTTCCAGTTCGTGGGCGTGTCGTCCAATGGAACGGATGGTACGCGCATCGCCGCCGGCTACACGCCCAATCCGGATTTGCGGGCGCTGGGCCAGGATCGGCACTGCGGTTTCGCCGGCTGGAGAACGGCGAATGCCCTGGCCCATATTGAGGAGTGGGTGTCATCTAACAGACCCGACGTGGTCCTGCTGATGGTCGGCATCAACGACACGTGGCATGTGCCGGTGGCTGCCGTCAGCCGGAATCTAGCCGCCATTGTCCAAACGATCGTCGAGACGGCGCCCGATGCGGACGTGATCGTCGCGCAGACGATCCCGATTGCGTGCGGAGCGGACGACCTGGTGCAATACAACACCTTCATCCGGGACATCCTGGTCCCGTTCTACGTTTCCCAAGGGATGCGGGTTAGCACCGTGGACCAATATGCTCCTTTCCTGAAAGACGGGAAGATCGACAGATCGCTGTACTCCAACGGCAGCAATCACCCATCCCCCAGTGCCTATGACCGCATGGCAGAAATCTGGTTCGAGGGCATTCAGGCCGTTCGCCTCATCCAAGCGCCGAGTGCCGCACCTAAATAAGGCCCAGCCATGTGCCATGTCAGCGGAAGGACCTTTAAAAAGAAGGAGAGTGACAAGATGCGAAGGATGTGCAGATGGGCGGCGTTTCCGACGGCGATTCTTGTCATGGATAGTTCGGCGGCGAGTTTGTCCCTCCAACAACCCATGGCGTATAGGGTTTGGCAGCGGGACGC